>JAFAQJ010000139.1 GCA_019246455.1 Pseudolabrys sp. | reverse complement strand
TGATCATAATGGCGCATTGCCGCCCGTCAACGCCGGAGCACGGGATGCAGATGGACGCCATGATCGCCGCGGTCAAACGCGCCGAACCGGGGCCGACCGCGGTCGTGATCGCCGCCGCCGGTGCGGCGATCATCTGCGGATTTTTTTTCTTCCAGTATGTGATGGGCTTGCCACCATGCCCGCTCTGCCTCGAGCAGCGCTACGCCTACTACTTCGGAGTTCCGCTTGCCATCCTGCTCAGCCTCGGCGCCAATCACGGCGCCTCGAGCAAGGTGCTGCTCGCTGGCTTTGGCGCGCTTACGGTCGCCATGCTGTGGAATGCTGGACTTGGGGTCTATCACTCCGGCATCGAATGGAAGTGGTGGGCGGGACCGACCGATTGCACCGGGCCGCTCAACGATTTGCGCGGCAAGAGCGGACTGCTCAATCAGTTGCAGGACATCAGCATCGTGCGTTGCGACCAGGCGGCGTGGCGTTTTCTAGGCCTGTCGCTCGCCGGCTGGAACGTGCTGGTGTCGCTCGCCATCGCGGCGCTAGCTGCGCATGGTTTCCGCGGCATGGTCAGGCGCGGCGCGCTGAAGAAGCTGGCCTGAAAATGATAACGGCCACGAAAAGGGGGCGCGGGTACATCCGCCGTCGCCAAACCTATCGTGACCGTCCCGGCTGCGGAGTTGTCGCCAACTCGACGCTGCCGTGACCAACATATAGGCGCGCAATGTGACGACAACAAGACCGCCGCGTTTGGACTTTGTTAACAGGCCAGAGCCGCCTAAAAGGCAACAAAAGGGCCAATCGAACATGAATTATTCTGCCGCCGGTTACACTCCAACCGCCAAGATCCTGCACTGGCTGATTGTGGCTTTGCTTATCATCCAGTTCATCGTCGCGTGGGTCATGCCGGAAATCCGGCGCGACACCAAGCCCGACACCTTGGTCAATTTGCATTTGACGATCGGCGTCATCGTTCTCGCCGTCGCGATCGTGCGGCTCGCCTGGCGCGCGACCCACGGTGAGCCGACGCCGCTCGACGGCGTTCCGCCGTGGCAGGTCGCGAGCGCGCGTATTGTGCACTGGCTGCTCTACGTGCTGCTGTTCGTCGTGCCGATCCTGGGATGGATCAATGCATCGTGGCGCGGTTTCCCGGTGATCCTGTTCGGCGTCGAATTCCCGAAGCTGATCGCCACGCGGACACCTGGATGGGGTTGGACTGGCGACGTCCACGCGCTGCTCGCCAATTACGCGATCCTGATCCTGGTCGGCCTGCACGTTTTGGCCGGTCTCTATCACTACTTCATCCGCCGCGATGGCGTGCTGCAGCGGATGTTACCGGGACGTTAGGAAGGCTTCTCCGCTTTTTCGTAGCGAAGGTATCCCGCGATCGGATCGGCACCGGCCGTCGGCGCATCATTCGGATGCTGCACGCCTTCGAACACCGGTACGCAAGCGAAGTCAAAAGGACTGACGCCTTCCAGACAGGCGACGTTCACGCTGATCTCATTCGGATTGGAACGGCGGCGATGGTGGGTGTAAATCCCACAGATCGAGCAGAAATGATGCTCGGCGGTCATCGTGTTGAACTGATAGAGGTTAAGAGCCTCGCGGCCGCTGGTGATTGTCAAGTCAATCAAATGGGCGCTGAGGACTACGGCACCGCGCATGCGGCACAGCGAGCAATTGCAGCGACGCGATTTTTCGATTCCTTCGGATAGCCTGACGACAAAACGGACGGTGCCGCAGTGGCACGCACCATTCACAAGTGCAGGGTTGTCCATGAACCATTACGGCTCCAGCTCGGTATCCCAGTAGAGATAATCGAGCCAGCTATCATGCAGATAGTTCGGCGGGAATAGCCGGCCATTGCGGTGCAGGTGATGTACGGTCGGCTGGAACGGCAGCTGCGAAGGCCACATCTTGGCTTCCTCGGGCGTCATCGAGCCTTTGCGCAAATTGCACGGCGAGCAGGCCGCGACCACGTTGTCCCACGTGGTGTGACCGCCGCGCGAACGCGGCACGAGGTGATCGAAGGTGAGGTCGTCCTTATCGCCGCAATATTGGCAAGCGAAGCGGTCGCGCAGGAACACGTTGAATCGCGTGAATGCCGGGTGTGTCGATGGTTTGACGTAAGTCTTGAGCGACACGACGCTAGGCAGCTTCATCTCAAAGCTCGGCGAGTGCACCGCGCGGTCGTAGTTCGCGACGATGTTCACGCGTTCGAGAAATACCGCCTTGATCGCGTCCTGCCAGGACCACAACGACAAGGGGTAGTAGCTCAACGGCCGGAAGTCTGCGTTGAGCACCAGGGCCGGAAAACCGCTGGGCGACACATGAACGTTCAAATCGAGGCTCCCACCTCGCGACTCGCGTTTGACCCCCAATTTATACGGATGGGTGACGGGAATGTGAAGCCGCCGCGCCCAATCGCCTACTTGCCGAGAAAGCGCGCCAGAAACTCGCCGCCGTGTCGCAGGCCTTCCTGATCGATACCGTGGCCGACGCCGGGCGAGATGTGCCACTGCACCGGAACCTCAAGTGCGCCGAGGCCTTGCGCGGCATGAAATAGCGCCTGAACCGGAATGAGCGGGTCTTGATCGCCGTGGATCAGCATGACCGGTGGCTTTGCCCGAATCTCGGACGCGAACTTGTCCATCTCGGCTTCGTTCTCTGGCGCGACCAGCATGCCAGAATAGCCGACGATGGCGGCAGGCGCCTGCGTACGCCGCAAGCCGACATGGAGCGACATCATCGTGCCTTGCGAGAAACCGACCAAGGCCATCGCCGTGTCGGCAAGCTTGTGCCGCGCGAGTTCGGTATCGAGGAAGGCATTGAGCACCGGCGCCGCGGCGCTGACGCCCGTCCAGCGTTCACGTGGATCGCGGAATGTGAGCGGAAACCATTCGCGGCCCATCGGCGCCTGGCCGCACGGTCGGGGCGCATGGGGTGAGACGAACGCCGTATTGGGCAGCATGTTCTGCCACGCCCGCCCGATGTCGATCAGGTCATTGCCATCGGCACCATAGCCATGCAGGAACACGACGAGGCTCTTCGCGGCGCCCGATTTCGGTTCGAGCCGCGGGCCATCGAGGGTAGCGTCAGTCATCGTTTGGTTTCACACTGCTTGCTGTAAAACGAAACGATGGACGTGAATTGGCCGTAGGCCAAACGCAGTTTGTTGAACGAAACGGCACAGTCATCCATGCCCTTGCTGTCGGCGAAGCAGGTCCGGAACTGGTCCATCGCGTCGGTCATCTTGCTGATGATCGCGTTGTAGTCGCGCACCGCGTCGCCGCATTCATCGGCCAGTGCCGGAGCCGCGGACAGGGCTAACACTAACAGAGCGATCCGGATCATGACCGTCCTCCCGCGCGGCGATTCGGGGCGGCTTTCCTCTGTTTCGTCGCCACCTTCGGTTTCTTTGGGTGTGCCGATGCGTTGCCTTGCATGATGCCCTCCCGTCGTTTCACGACGTGATAATAGGCCCACATCAGGTGCGCGGCGACGCCTCGCCATGGCCGCCACGCCTCGGCGATCTTCGTGAGTTTTTCCGGGTTAGGGCGCTTGCGCAGACCGAGGCCGATCTTTGCAGCTTCTTGCACGGCGAGATCACCGGACGGGAAAGCGTCGGCATGGCCAAGGCAAAACAGCAGATAAATGTCAGCGGTCCACGGTCCGACACCATGCAGCTTCACCAGTTCGGCATGTGCGACGTCGGCGTCCATCCGGCCGATGCCGTTAAGATCGATATGACCTTCCGCCACGGCCTTGCCGATCGCCTTGAGCGACTTGATCTTGTTGTTGGAAAGGCCGAGACGCCGCAGTTTGTCGGGGCGGGCCCGCCGAACGGCGTCGTGATGGAATGGATCGAACGCCGCGAACAGCCGGTTGCGGATAGTGGCAGCCGCGGCGGTCGAGAGTTGCTGGCCGCACACAATGGCCGCGAGGCCCGGAAACCCAGGCTCGCGGCGGCGCAGCGCGAAGTCGCCTGCTTTTTCTGCAACCGGCTTGAGCCGCGGATCCCGCTCGATCAGCTGGGCCAGCCCGGCTTTGAGGTCGGTCTCGGTGTGGAGGAATTTCGTCATCGGCTGCTCGTGTAGCAAGGCAAGCGTAAGATAGGAAAGATGCCACCCGTTTTCCGCTTCGCGCCGTCGCCCAACGGCTATCTGCATCTCGGCCACGCCTATTCGGCCTTGCTCAATGCTGATTTGGCGCACCGGGCCGGCGGAAAACTGTTGCTGCGCATCGAGGATATCGACGAGACACGCTGCCGGTCGGAGTACGAAACCGCGATCTATGAGGATCTGGGCTGGCTCGGCGTGACGTGGGAGCCGCCGATCCGCCGTCAATCGGAGTATTATGCCGACTATCGTGCCGCGCTCGCGAAGCTCGAAGTGTTGGGCCTGGTCTATCCGGCCTTCGAAAGCCGTGCCGAGATCGCGCGTTTCGTTGCGGAAAGCGAGCCCTGGCCGCGCGATCCGGACGGCGCCGCGATTTATCCGGGACAGAGTAAAGCTCTCACCGAAACAGAGCGCAGAGAACGCATCGCGTCCGGCGCGCCCTATGCCTTACGCCTCGATATGGAGTCGGCAATCGCAAGAACCGGCGCGCTTCAGTGGGCTGAAGCCGGAATCGGCACGACGGAAGCCAATCCTGCCGCCTGGGGTGACGTGATCGTAGCGCGTCGCGAGACGTCGACCAGCTACCATCTAGCCGTCGTTGTAGACGATGCGTTGCAAGGCGTTACCGACGTTGTGCGCGGCCGCGATCTCTATGAGTCGACGAGCGTGCACCGCGTGTTGCAAAGCTTACTGGGGTTTGCGGCGCCACAATACCGGCATCACGCTCTGATCCTCGACGACCAGGGCGAGAAGCTGTCGAAATCGACACAAGCGACAGGCCTGCGCGAATTGCGTGCGCAAGGCAAAACGCCGGTCGATATTCGCAGGATGGTCGGCCTCGATTGACGTGGAGGACCGTGGCATGGTGCGCGTCGGGGGCAACATGGCCAAGCGCCGCAAACCAACGAAACCAAAAGCGCGCAAGCGCAAGGCGCCGCCTGCAGCGGCGCGCAAGCGTGAAGAAAAAGGTAGCGGCGCCATCGAAGCCGCGCTCGCCGGTGTGGCGCACGATATTCGCACGCCACTGACTGGTGTCGTGGCGCTTGCCGAGTTGCTGGCTGCTTCCGATCTCGGCGAACGCGAACGGCAATGGGCTACCGCAAT
>JAFAQJ010000134.1 GCA_019246455.1 Pseudolabrys sp. | reverse complement strand
GTCGATGAAGACGTTGTCCTTGTTCCAGTAGTCCTTGAACTTCTCGACAATGATACGATCCTGCTGGACGCGCTCGACGAACTTGTAGGGCCCGGCGCAGACGGGGCGGAGGCCGAACTTGTCGCCAGCGGCTGCGGCGGCCTTGGGCGACACCATCATGCCCGCGCGATCGGTCAGCTGAGCGACCAGCGGCGCGAAAGGAGCTTTCAAGGCCAGCCGGATGGTGAGCGGATCAACGACATCGACGTGATCGACCGCCGCCAGTTCGGGCTTGCGGAACGAACCGGTCATCGTCATGTGCCGTTCAAGCGAATATTTGGCCGCTTCCGCGTCCAGCTTCTCGCCGTCCTGGAACAGGACGCCCGGCCGCAATTTGATCGTGACCGTCTTCCCGTCCGGCGACGTTTCGTGCGATAGCGCAAGCTGAGGTACGATGTTTAGCTTGTCGTCGATGTCGAAAAGCTTGTCGCAGATCGACGAGAAGACGATGCGGCCGACATAGGTCCGAGCCATCGTGGGGTCGAGGATGTCGGGATCCTCGGCGGGGCCGATTCGGAGCGTGGACTGCGCGTGAGCGGTTGTGGCGGTAAGCGCCAGTACTAAAGCCCATATCGCGATTCTCGCCGTTTTCATCGTGGCCTCCTGATGATCCTCAACTCTCCCGTCAACCACTTCATCATATAACCCGGGACGCGCGCGGCCCATCCACCTTCCGGGTAAAGGCCGTCATCAAATGTTGCAGCGAATCCGAAACGCGCGACGTCTGAATGGGCTCGGCCGGCGGCAACTCGCCGATACGGTGGCAAGCAGCCCGATGCCCTTTTTCATCCGTGCGCAGCGGCGGTACTTCAATTCGACACCGGTCAATGGCAAACGGGCACCGGGTGTGAAACCGGCAGCCAGGCGGCAGCGCGAGTGCGCTTGGCAGTTCGCCACGCAGAATGATGCGCTCGCGACGCACGTGTGGATTGGGTACCGGAATCGCTGACAGGAGCGCACGGGTATAAGGATGCTGGGGCGTGGAGAACAGGTCCTGCACGGAGCCTTGCTCAACGATCTGACCGAGATTCATGACGGCAACCTTGTTTGCGATGTGCTTGACCACCGCGAGATCGTGCGAGATGAAAATGTAGGTCAGTCCGAGGCGTCGCTGCAGATCGCGCAACAGATTGAGGATCTGGGAACGGATAGACACGTCGAGCGCTGACACCGGCTCATCGCAAACGATCAGCTTCGGCTCGACGGCGATGGCCCGGGCAATCGCTATACGCTGGCGCTGACCGCCCGAAAATTCATGCGGGTAACGCTGCGCTGCGGACGGCGACAGGCCGACCAGACTCAGCAATTCGGCAACCCTTTGCCGGCGCTGCGTAACCGGGACTATGTCGTGCAGATCAAGCGGCTCCCGCAGGATCTGCTCGACCCGCATGCGGGGATTGAGTGAGGCATAAGGGTCCTGAAAGATGAGCTGCGCGTGTCGCCGAAATGACCTCAGTGCCTCGTCCTTGAACGCGGTAATGTCGCGCCCTTCAAATAGAAGCCGACCAGCCTGCGGCTCGATCAGCCGTAATATCAAACGCCCCAGTGTCGACTTGCCGCACCCGGATTCACCGACCAGCGCAAATGTATCTCCGACTTCGACCGACAGACTGACGCCGTCCACCGCCTTAACCGCGGCAACCGGACGGCCCAGCACCGTCCGCTTAACAACGAAGTGACGCACCAAGTTCTCGATCTGGAGCAGCGAACTCATGCGACTTTCTGTTCCAGCGGCGCATAAAAACAGCGTGACCAACGTCCGTCACCGAGTTCGACAATCGGCGGACGCTCCCGATGGCAGCGCTCATCGGAAAACGGGCAACGGGGCGCGAAGCGGCAACCCGCCGGCAGTGTGTCGAGTTCAGGCACCATGCCATTGATGGTGGCGAGTTGCTCGGTCGCGTGGTCGAGACGCGGGATCGAGCCGAGTAAACCAACCGTGTAAGGATGCTCCGGTTTGTCGAACAGTACAGCAGCCGGCGCTCGCTCAACGATCTCGCCGGCATACATCACAGCAACATCATCACAGATCTCACCGATGACGCCGAGATCGTGCGATATGAGGATGATCGCTGCACCCGACTGCGCCTTAAGCTCTCGCATGAGGTCGAGAATCTGCGCCTGAATAGTCACATCAAGCGCAGTCGTCGGTTCGTCGGCGATCAGAAGCTGTGGATCGCAGGCCAATGCTATGGCGATCATCACCCGCTGGCGCATGCCGCCCGAAAGGTTGTGTGGGTATTCGTCGAACCGTTTGTCCGGGGACGGCATCCTGACGCTGCGGAGGAGCTCGATAGACCGCGCACGCGCGTCTCCCGCCGACAGGCCCCGATGGCGGACCAAGATTTCAGAGACCTGCTCGCCGATCGTGAGGCTTGGATTGAGTGAGGTCATCGGCTCCTGAAAAATCATGGTCAGACGGTCGCCGCGCAAGTCGCGCAAGGCCTCATCCGGCATGTCCAACATATTCAAGCTATCGAACCGCACGGACCCGTTGACCTCTGCACTGTCTGGCAGAAGGCCCATCAGCGCGAGCGCCGTAACGCTTTTGCCGCTGCCGGATTCACCCACGATCCCGAGTGTTGCGCCGCGGGCCACCGTCAGGTCGACGCGATCGACCGCTCGCGTCACGCGGCCACGATCGCCATGAAACGTCACGGCCAAACCGGAGATCTCGACAAGTGGAGCTTTCATGGGTGACGCAACCTGTCAGTCACCGTGCTTGAGCGGCAAGCGCTTTTTCGATTCCCGCCTCGATCACCGCACGATCTGTCGTTCCTACCGGATTGTCTCGGCACGGCAGGAATGGCGCAAAATGCACGAAGCGCTCACGGCTCACGCGTTCGAGCCGATCAAGTTCGGCCAACGGATCAGTATGATCATCAACGCGCAGGCTCAGATCGGGCCAATCTTCATCGCCCTGGATCACCAGCGCCGCCGATTGCCTGCCGCGCTTGTCACCTCCGGCCGCTTCGCCCGCTTTCATCGACGCAATCAATCGAGCGGCTAACGGCAACGCCGATTGCGCGCGATAGACCGCAGCCGTTGCCGCTATGACCTCCGCATTGGCGAGCATGTTGCCGGCGACTGAGAGGTTGTCCTGGGATATCGCGCCACACCAGCCGACGCACAGCGAACCGGTATGCGCGGCAGTGCAGCCGTTCGCGTCCATGATATGGACCTGACGATGATCGCGGCCATGATCAGACGCCACAAGAGTCGACAATACGTCTGCAACCGCCCGATGATTTTGCAGGAGGCGAAGCCCGTTTAGCCCAAAGAATGGATTGATCAGCGCCTGCGTCGCGACCGCCCCCACCTTCGCGCGCGTGTAAGGCACCAAGGCGCCGACCGCGAAGAACCGAGTCGCGACCGCGATCCCAAACTTTCCGGTCAACTCGTCGCGAGCGATGATCGACCAGGTCATCGTGCTCTTACCGTCTCAAAGCTTGGTCGCGGCACGCGACAGCTCACGAACATCATCCTCGCTCAGCAGATCGGCAGCGTGAATCCGCCATTCCCCGACGCCATAGTGCGCACATCGCTTATGTGCGATCAATCGAGCAACGTGCGGTCACTAACCGCCGCTAGCGCACCAGATTACGGTTTGCAGAATCAATCTGGGGCTCTTCGTTGAAGAAAGGCCCGCCGAATGCAGAGAAACTGGCGCGCCCGAAGAGATTCGAACTCCTGACCC
>JAFAQJ010000302.1 GCA_019246455.1 Pseudolabrys sp. | reverse complement strand
CCGAGATGCTCTGCAATCACCGACCCGACAAAATTCGGAATGGGATGTTGCGGCTCACCGACTGCGAGGATGATTGGGTTTTTCCCAGGTTTTATGTCGGCGAGAAGTTCGTTGAGCCGCACGAAAGGCGATCGACCGCCGGCCGGGGCAGTGGGCGCCGTAACCTCACGCTGAACAGAACTCGACACCATGTTGCCAGCGGAGAAATGCCCGCACCCCAAGGACTTCGAGACAATAGGGGGGAGGGGGTTAAGACCCCGCTAACCAATCGGTGTCGGCTGTGGCGCAAAAGAAACGCGCGACCGCGCAGTGAACCTGTCTTTACCGGCTGTTAACCATAAGTTTCGCAATGATGCGCATGGCGTCGGGAGCGATGTGATTTCCCGCTTTTCGGCGGTCGCTTGCAGCGTTGCGTAGCACCTGTGCCTCACGCCGACAGCGTCGAATTCAAGGTCAAGAATTTTGGCTCGGTCGATCTACGCGATGGGCAGTTTCCTGCCGTATCTGATCAGCGCCGCTCGCGCCAGGGTTCGCCGCATACGAAATCAAATCGGCTGCGGACACCGTGCGTGTCGGCGCTACTTATAAGTTCTAGAGCAAAGAAATCTGCGATAGGCATGGCGCGCTACGGCGTGGCCGCCACCGCCACCGCGTGGCTTCCCATGCCGCCGTTCACGAATTGCTCGGCGTAGTGACAGGCAACCAGTCGTGCGCTGACCGGTCGTAATGGCGGCCGTTCCTTGCGGCACAAGTCCGTGACGTAGGGGCAGCGCGTTGAGAACACGCAACCCTTCGGAACGTCGAGCGGCGAGGGCACTTCGCCTTTGACTTTTTGTCGCCGCTGGGCGGCGCCGCCGAGCGACGGCGTCGAGGCGAGCAAGACCTGTGTGTAAGGATGCAGCGGCTTGCCAAAAATCATGTCTCTGGCGCCGTGCTCGACGGCAAGACCGAGGTACATTACGAGCACGTCGTGCGCGACATAACGCACGACAGCAAGATCGTGCGAAATGAACATGTACGCGAGGCGGAATTTCTCCTGTAAATCCAGCAGGAGGTTGAGCACCTGCGCCTGGACCGAGACATCAAGCGCGGAAACAGGCTCGTCGGCCACCAATAGTTTTGGCTGCAGCATCAAGGCACGGGCAATCGCAATGCGCTGACGCTGGCCACCCGAGAACATGTGCGGATAGCGGCGCGCGTGTTCCGCGCCAAGTCCGACGCGCTCCAGCATTTCGGCGACGCGAAGGCGGCGTTGCGACTTCGGCAAATCCATATTGACGATCAGCGGGTCTTCCAGGATGGCGCCGATCGTCTTACGCGGATTGAGCGAGCCATAAGGATTCTGGAAAACCAACTGCACCGTGCGGCGCAATCTCTTTTTTTCAGCCGCCGGCGTGTCAACGGCATCCACGCCGTCCAGGTATAGGGTGCCTCCGTCTGGCTTTTCGATCAGCGTCACCATGCGTGCGAGCGTGGACTTGCCGCAACCGGATTCGCCTACTACCGCGAGGGTGCGGCCCGATTCGATCGAAAACGATATGCCGCCCACGGCGCGCAGCTCCTGCGGCGGAGCAAAAGGATTACTCTTCGAACGGTAGACTCGAACCAGGTCTTTTGCCGTGACCAGCGCGCTCACGGCGTCACCGCGGCATGACGGTCGGCTTCAATTCGCGCCTCGCGAGTCGCATCGCCAAGCGGATAATGACAACGCACCATGCCGTTTTGCCACGCTCGCAACGGCGGCCGCTTATCAAGGGCGAGCGGCGTGGCATACGCACAGCGCGGCGAAAACAGGCAGCCGGAGGGACGTCGCGTCAGACTCGGCACCGAACCCGGTATGGTCGCCAGACGCTCGCCAATGCGACTCTCCGGACGCGCAGCAAGCAGCGCCTGCGTGTAAGGATGCTGGGGCGTGGTGAAAAGGTCGGTGCTTGCGCGCTCCTCCATGATTTGCCCCGCATACATGACGGCGACGCGTTGCGCGGTTTCGGTAACGACCGCCATGTTGTGGGTGATCAGGATCAAAGCCATGTTGCGCTGGTGCATCAGCGACATCAGCAGATCGAGAATCTGTGCCTGGATGGTGACGTCGAGGGCCGTGGTCGGCTCGTCGGCAATCAGCAGTTTCGGGTTGCAGGCAATCGCGATAGCGATCATCACCCGCTGATTCATGCCGCCGGATAGCTGGTGAGGATAGGCATCGAGCCGTGTCTCGGGTGCGGGAATACCGACCTGCGCCAGCAGCTCGACGGCACGTTCGCGCGCCCGCCTTCGATCCATGCCCTCATGGAGGCGTAGTGTTTCGATGATCTGGAAGCCGACGGTAAACGAAGGATTGAGGCTTGTCGCCGGCTCCTGAAAGATCATGGCGATGTCTTTGCCGTTCAGCTTGCGGCGCGCCGGTCCCGACAGCCCGAGCAAGTCCTGACCGTCGAACATCAACCGGCTTGCGCGGACTTGCGCCGGGTAGGGCACGAGGCCCATCAGCGCGAGCATCGCGACGCTTTTGCCTGAACCAGATTCTCCGACGATGGCGAGCGCCTCGCCCTTGTTCAGGTTCAATGACACCCCGTCAACAGCGCGCAGCGGCTGGCCTGCCGAAGGAAACTCAACGGTTAAGTCCTCGATCTCGAGTAATGCCATGGCATTCGGCCTAGCGCTTGAGCTTGGGGTCGAGCGCATCGCGCATCCCGTCGCCCAGCAAATTGAACGCGAGCACCGTGATCAAGATCATGATGCCCGGAAGGGTGACGACCCACCAAGCGCGCAGCACGAATTCGCGCGCATCCGCCAGCATCGTGCCCCATTCCGCGGTCGGCGGTTGCGCGCCAAGACCGAGGAAGCCTAAGGCGGCGGCATCAAGGATGGCTGTCGAAATACCCAACGTCGCTTGCACGATTAGCGGCGCTGCGCAATTCGGCAGCACCTCGTTGATCATCAGCCGTATCCCGCCGACGCCGCTGACCTTGGCCGCCGTCACGTAGTCCTTCGCCATCTCGGTAATAACGGCCGCTCGCGCGATGCGCACATAAGACGGTAACAGCACAATCGAAACCGCCAGCAATGCATTCACGACACCCGGACCGAGAATGGCGACGATGACGATCGCAAGCAGCAGGCTCGGCAGCGTCAAAATGATATCCATCACGCGCATGATCACAATTTCCGTCACGCCGCGGAAATAGCCCGCTGTGAGGCCGAGGATCGTGCCACACAGAACCGATAGCGCCGTCACCGCGACGCCGATGGATAGCGACAGCCGCGCGCCAAAGATGAGACGCGACAACATATCGCGGCCGATCGCGTCGGTGCCGAGCACATGCGCGAGCGATCCTCCGGCCTGCCAGAAGGGAGGCTTGAGGAATGCACTGTTGTTGGTGAGGATCGGTGAATAGGGAGCGATGAGATCGGCGGTCGCCCCAACTAAGACCAGTGCGGCAATAATGACGAGGCCGATTACCGCGCCCCTGTTTTCTTTGAAGTAGGACCATGTCTCGGCGAACGCTTGCGGTGGCGCTTCAATATCGGTTCCCGCTGAAAGGATTTGCGTCATAGCGAATGCCGGATGCGCGGGTTGATGAGACCGTAGGCGACGTCAACGAGCAGGTTAACGGCCATGACGATGCCGCCGATCAACAGGGTGCCGCCTTGCAGCACGGGATAGTCGCGCCGATTGATGCCTTCGATCAGCCACTTGCCGACGCCAGGCCACGAAAAGATCGTTTCGGTAAGAATCGCGCCGGTCATCAGTACGCCGACCTGCAAGCCGATCACCGTCACGATCGGAATGAGGGCGTTGCGCAGTGCATGAACTGCAATGATGCGGAAGCCCGACAGGCCCTTGGCACGCGCCGTGCGGATGTAGTCCTCTCCGAGCACTTCCAGCATCGCCGACCGTGTCATGCGAGCAATCACCGCAAGGGGCACCGTGCCGAGCACAATGGCCGGCAGGACGATATGAGAAAGCGCTGAAGCGAATGCGCCAGCTTGATCGGACAGCAGCGAATCGATCAGCAAAAATCCGGTCACCGATGGCACGTAGTAAAGTACAGCGATGCGGCCGGATACCGGGGTCCAGCCGAGCAGCACGGAAAACAACAAAATGAGCAACAGGCCCCACCAGAAAATGGGCATCGAGTAGCCCGTAAGCGACGCCGCCATGACGCCGTGGTCGAAGATCGATCCACGGCGGACCGCGGCCAGAATTCCGGCGGGCAGCCCCAACCCGATCGCAAACAACATCGCACAAAGCGAGAGTTCGATGGTCGCTGGGAAGAGGCTGGCGAATTCTTCGATCACCGGCCGATGCGTTACGATCGATCGCCCCAGATCGCCATGAGCGAGACGAAATAGATAGAATCCATACTGCGTGAATAGTGGCTGATCGAAACCGTATTCGTGAATCAGGCGCTGATGCTGGACCGGATCGATGCCTCGCTCTCCGGCCATCGTTTCGATGGGGTCGCCGGGGATCAGCCGCGTCAGTACGAAGACCAAGAGCGTAATGCCGATGAAAGTCGGCACGATCAGGCTGACGCGTGTGACCAGGAATCGCAGCATGACGGGCGTGGCGGAAGCGGCGTTATTTGCCGCCGCTTCCGCCGAACCGTTATTTCAGATCGACGCCGTAAAAGGTGTGGCGGCCGAACGGACTGAGCTTGAAGTCAACGACTTCCTTGCGCACCGGTTTGAGTTGGACCGAATGCGCGATGGTGAACCATGGCGCCTGTTCCTTGAAAATAACTTGCGCCTGCTCATAGAGCTTGGTGCGTTCGGCCTGGTCGCTCACCGACTTTGCCTTCACCACGATGTCGTCGAACGGCTTGTAGCACCACTTTGCGAGATTGCCGCCGTTGTTCTGCGCTGCCGCACAGCCAAGCAAGGTGTGCAGGAAGTTGTCGGGGTCGCCGTTGTCGCCGGTCCAGCCTAATTGCACCGTCTGGGGTTCACCCGCTTGCGCACGTTTGCGATATTCGCCCCATTCGAAGCTCTTGATCTCGGCCTTGATCCCGACCTGTGCGAGATCGGCCTGCATCAATTCCGCGATGCGCTTGGCGTTCGGATTGTAGGGGCGCTGCACCGGCATCGCCCACAGATCGGTTTCGAATCCATTCGGATAACCGGCTTCAGCGAGGAGCTTCTTGGCCGCCGCTGGATCGTACGGGTCGTCCTTGATCTGGTTGTTGTACGACCACATCGTGGGCGGGATCGGGTTGATCGCGGCAACGCCGGTCGACAGGTACACCGCGTCGATGATCGCTTTCTTGTTGATCGCCATGTTGACGGCCTTGCGCACGCGAACGTCGTCAAACGGTTTCTTGGTGGTGTTGTAGGCGAGATAGCCGATATTCAATCCGGGCTGTTCCAGCACCTGCACGTTGGCGTCTTTACGGATCGCATCGAGGTCCGCCGGATTGGGATAGGGCATGACGTGACATTCGCCCTTCTGCAACTTGGCCCAGCGAACCGAAGCGTCCGGAGTAATGGCGAAAACAAGATCGTCGATCTTGGCCTTGCCGCCCCAAAATTCCGGGAACGCCTTGTACCGAACGATCGCATCCTTCTGATACTGCACCAGCATGAAGGGGCCGGTGCCGGCGGGCTCCTGATCGAGTTTTTCCGGTGTGCCGGCCTTTAGCATGGCGTCGGCATATTCCTTGGATTGGATGCCCGCGTATTCCATCGCGAGATCGGACAGGAACGGTGCCTCAGGCGTGTTGAGAGTAACCTTCACCGTGTAGTCGTCGACTTTGTCGACTGACTTGAGGAGCTTCATCATCCCCATGTCGTTGAAGTAGGAATGGTTCGAACTGGTGACCTTGAAATACGGATTGCTTTCCTTCCATTGCCGCTCGATCGCGAAGATGATGTCGTCGGCATTGAAATCCCGCGTCGGTTTGAAATTGGCGTTCGATTGCCACTTCACGCCGTGCCGCAAATGGAAGGTGTAGACGAGACCATCAGGAGAGATGTCCCACTTTTCGGCCAGGCCGGGGACGACCTTGGTAGTGCCGCGCTCGAAATCGACGATACGGCTGTAGATCTGGCTGTTCGCGTCAAACGACGTGCCCGTCGTGTTCACGCCGGGATAGAAATTCTCGGGACTGCCTTCCGAGCAGAACACCAGAGTTTTGGCGGATACTGGCGCGGCGGCAAGCATCGCCGGAATAGCAGCGGCGAGGAGCAAGCGATATTTCGACATGAACGACCCCCTTGTGGCGCTGGCCAGCGGTTGCAGTACCGGCCCTTGTTACGGGGATGCTAGCGCACGCCAATGTGGGCGTCACGACCGCTCTCCCGGGGGGTATCACGGAACAAAAGAGAAGCCCCGGCCCTTTGCAGGACCGGGGCTTCGACGGAAGGGACAGTGCCGGGTTTCCGCCCCTACCGCTGGCTCTTGTCGCTTACTGGACGGCTTCGCCGTGCAGCGCGATATCGAGACCTTCGCGCTCGACTTCATCCGCGACCCTAAGGCCGATGATGGCGTCGAGGATCTTCAGGATGATCAGCGAAACAATCGCGTCGTAGATGATGACGACGGCGATGCCTTCGATCTGATTGATCATCTGGGCCGGATTGCCTTCGATCAGACCAGGGGTGCCGCCGTACTCGTTGATCGCGAACACGCCGGTCAGCAACGCGCCGACGATGCCGCCGACCGCGTGGACGCCGAAGCAATCCAGCGCGTCGTCAACACCGATCATGCGCTTGAGACCGGTGACGCCCCAGTAGCAGATCACGCCAGCAGCGACGCCGATCGCCATCGAGCCGGCTGGGCCGACGAAGCCCGACGCCGGAGTGATAGCCACGAGGCCGGCGACTGCGCCCGACGAGATGCCGATCACGGTCGGCTTGCCACGGATCGCCCACTCGACGAGCATCCAGGTGAAGCCGGCAACGGCCGTCGCGATTTGTGTAACGGTCATCGCCATGCCGGCCTGCAAGCCCGCGGTGACAGCCGAGCCGGCGTTGAAGCCGAACCAGCCGACCCACAGCAGCGAAGCGCCGACCAGGGTGTAGACCATGTTGTGCGGCGGCCCGGGATCCCGGCGCTTGCCGAGGCAGATCGCGCACATCAGGCCGGCGACGCCAGCGTTAATGTGAACGACGGTGCCGCCTGCGAAGTCGAGGACCTTGAACATCGCGTCCGAGTTACCGTTCGACATGAAGCCGTCGGCGCCCCAGACCCAGTGCGCAATCGGGGCATAAACCACGACGGCCCAGAGACCGATAAACCACAGCATCGCCGAAAACTTCATGCGCTCAGCAAACGCGCCCGCGATCAGCGCCGGAGTGATGATCGCGAAGGTCATCTGGAAGCACATGTAGACGGTTTCGGGAATCGTCACGGCAAGGCCGTTCGGAGTGCCCGCGCCCGATGCGATGTCGCTCATGATGCCTTGCAGGAAGGCGCGACTGAGCCCGCCCACGTAGGGTGAGCCGGTGGTAAACGCCATGCTGTAGGTGACGCAGGCGAACAAGATCGTCACGAGACACGTGACGGCAAAGCTCGTCATTACCGTGTCGCCGACGTTCTTCTTCTTCACCATACCGCCGTAGAACAGCGCGAGACCCGGGATGGTCATCATGAGCACGAGGGCCATCGAGGTCAGCATCCAGGCGGTGTCGCCCGAATTCGGCGAGCACTTTTCAGTGACGGCCTTCTTCGGGTCCGGATCGCTGGCGCAAGCCGGTGTCGGCGCCGGCGGTGCCGCCGGAGCCGCGGCAGGCGCCGCAGCCGCGGGAGCGGCCGGTGCCTGGGCGTAGCTTTGTTCGTAGGTCGCGACCGTAAGGAAGAGACCAAGGATCATTCCGCACGCGAGAGCAATCAGGCCCGCACGGGAAGGTTTCTTAGACGTCATTGGGTTACTCCTGTCCGTAATCGTTTGCGGGTTAGAGCGCTGCGTCGGCGGTTTCGCCGGTGCGAATGCGAACCGCGTTCTCGAGGTTGAAGACGAAGATCTTGCCGTCGCCGATCTGGCCGGTTTTGGCCGCCCCGGTGATGGCGCTGATGACCTTGTCGACCTGGTTGGTCGCGACCGCGACCTCGACCTTGATCTTGGGCAGGAAGCTCACCGCGTATTCGGCGCCGCGATAGATCTCGGTATGACCCTTTTGACGCCCGTAGCCTTTGACTTCTGTGACCGTCAGACCCTGCACGCCGATGGAGGTCAAAGCGTCACGGACCTCGTCGAGCTTGAAAGGTTTGATAATGGCCATGACGATTTTCATGGTTTTCAATCCCCGCTTGAGCCCGTTTTGCCTTACGCAGTACGGGCAGTTACTGAGCCCGGCCCTCGAAGCGAGCTTCGCGGGCATAGCCAGGGGGATAGAGTCAAACTCCGTGCCAGATCGCAGGAAATTGGGTATCGCGCTGATTCGTCAGGCCGATTTGCCGCAGCCAAGGGCCTTACGGTCTGTCACCTGACAGCCGCGCTTAAAGCCGCGCCAAGTCTGCACAAGAATTAGCCAGCGTGAGGTTTGTCGGCCTAAAGCGCGTCGGTATCGGTTTCGCCCGTGCGAATCCGCACCGCCTGTTCAAGTGGTGTGACGAAAATCTTGCCGTCGCCGATCTTGCCGGTCTTGGCAGACGCCGAAATGGCGTCGACGACCTGGTCCACCTGCTCGCTCGCGACCGCGACCTCGACGCGGACTTTGGGCAGGAAATGCACGGCATATTCGGCGCCGCGATAGACTTCCATGTGGCCTTTTTGGCGACCGTAGCCCTTGACCTCGCTCACGGTCATGCCGTGTACGCCGATCTTGGTCAGAGCGTCGCGCACCTCGTCGAGTTTGAAAGGCTTGATGACCGCAACGATGAATTTCATGGATGCTTTCCGGCGGGTTGAGAGCGACAGCGCCTGTCAATTAAGCGGGTTTTTTGCCGCGTGCTCAAGCCTCTGGGCCCGGGGCAGGCAGGTTGGTAGCGAGAAATTCACCTGGAAAGACGCTTTCTTGCGGCCGATCCGCTACTTTGGGCCTGCTAAGCCCAGACTCCGGATCACCTGCGGCAGAGCTACATTGACCTGGTCACGGGTCATCCCGGGCGAAAGGCGCGAGTCATACAACAGCGTCAGTAGCGCGCGGTCATAGACCGATAGATAGCCGACCATCCGATTTTGGTTGAGCGTGGTCCACGGGTTGCGCTGGTCGTGGTTCGACAGGCCGAAAGCGTGCAGCAGCTCGTGATAAGCGCAATCGAGGAAAACATCGTCCCCCTTGTCGACGATGATGAACGATTCCGAATGAATAATCCGACCTTCGGGGTCCGACTGCACGTTGGTCATGCACTGCGGGTCGGTCTTGGCGACGAAGGCGCGCGCCACCTCGCGGCCGAACGCCGCTTCGAGTGCGGTGCCGAAATTCTTCTCGTCGATCAGGCGGACTGTGATCTCGGCGCCGTCGACGGCGCCGCCTACCGACAGATGCAGATTTGGGACCTTCTCGCCGTACTCGAACAGTACGCGCTGCATCGCCGGGACGCGATCGACGCTGCCGCCGCCGACCACGACGGCGCGAATCGGACGGTCGAAACGTCGCACGCCTTTCGGCCTCGCTCCAATGCGGAGATCCGAGCCGAACGCGAGCGCCAGAAAGCCGCGCGTCAGCTCGTCCGCAGTAAATTTGGTGAACTGCGGCGGTGCGCCGGGAAACGAACCCGCGGGCGCCGGCTCGCGGTCGCTCGCAGCGGCAGCAGGGCTGGCAAGGCCCAGGCAAAGCGCAGCGGCGAGCCAGAATTTCATAATTCTTATGTACCGCTTCGGCGCAGCCGCACCAGACCCTCCTGCGCGACCGAGGCGACCAACGTGCCGTCGCGCTTGAAGATCAGGCCGCGCGCCAGCCCGCGCGAGCCGCGCAGGTTCGGCGTGTCCTGTGCATAGAGCAGCCACTCATCGGCACGGAACGGACGATGAATCCACAGCGCATGATCGAGACTCGCCGCCATGAAGTCTTTTTCGAACAGGGTGCGCCCGAGCGGCACCAATGCGGTGTCGAGCAATGTGAAGTCGGAGGCGTAAGCCAGCGCGCATTGATGGATTGCCGGATCGTCCGGTAATTTTGCCGTCGCCTTGATCCAGACATTGAAGCGTCCATCGGGATAGGCTTTCCCGAGATAGCGGTCGAATTCCACGGGGCGCAATTCGATGGGTCGTTCGCGCTCGTAGTATTTTCGCACGGTCTCTGGCATCATCGGCAGCAATTTGGCGCGCATCTCTGCGTCGCTCGGCAATTTTTCCGGTGGGGGCACCTCGGGCATCTTCATCTGATGCTCGAGGCCATCTTCCTCGGCGTGGAACGACACCAGCATCGAGAAGATCGGATGGCCGTGCTGGCGCGCCGTGACACGTCGCGTCGTGAAGCTCTTGCCGTCGCGCATGCGGTCGACGTCATAAATAATCGGAACTTTGGGGTCGCCCGGCAGCAGAAAGTAGGCGTGCATCGAATGCGGTTGCCGTCCTTCGACGGTGCGCACCGCGGCGACCAGCGCTTGACCGATCACTTGACCGCCGAACACCCGCTGCCAGCCGGATTGCGGGGAGCGGCCGCGGAACAGATTGAGGTCGAGATTTTCGAGGTCGAGAATACTGACGAGATCTGCAATCGCCGAGGACATGGCCCAAAAGCCCGTAAAAGCCTTTCGTCCATGCAACCTGCTATGCTGGGGAGCGTTTGACAAGGAAAGGCGCGATAGCGCATGGCGCCAGCGAAGAAGCCAATCGATGTGATGATTGCCGGCGGCGGCTTTGCCGGGCTGGCGCTCGCCATTGCCTTGCGTCAGGCGCTCGGCGCGAGTTTCGCCGTCACGGCCGCCGACCCGGCGCTGGCCGCGCCGAAATCGAACGATATGCGCGCGTCGGCGATTGCCGCCGCGGCGCGGCGGCTGTTCGAGATAGTCGGAGCGTGGGACGCGGTTGAGGTCGATGCCCAGCCGATCCTCGACATGGTGGTGACGGATTCGCGCGTCGACGATCCCATCCGCCCGACCTTCCTCAGCTTCGCCGGCGAGGTCGAGCCCGGCGAGCCCTTTGCCCACATGGTCGAGAACCGCCAGCTGAACGACGCGCTC
>JAFAQJ010000457.1 GCA_019246455.1 Pseudolabrys sp. | reverse complement strand
CGATTGCTCCAGCGCTGCGGCGCGGTGAGCCTGCGCTTATTACCTTGCGGATGCCCGAACTGGTCGATGCCATTCGCCGCGCCGGCACCACGCGCGAGCCCCAGCGCGTCGAATTTTTCGAGCGCGTGCCGCTCGATCGCTGGTTCGAGGCTTTCGTCGTTCCGCTGAAAGGTACGGCGGGACCGGCCGAGCTGTTGCTCACGATCAACGACTTGTCGCCGTTGCGCCGGGTTGAGGAAATGCGCGCGGATTTCGTCGCTAATGCAAGCCATGAATTGCGCACGCCGCTCGCAGCGCTGCTCGGGTTTATCGAGACCTTGCAGGGGTCCGCGAAAGAAGACGCCGCCGCCCGTGCGCGGTTTCTTGACATCATGCAGAAGCAGGCGACGCGCATGGCGCGCTTGATCGACGACCTATTGTCGCTGTCGCGCATCGAGCTCAACGCGCACGTCCAGCCGACATCGATGGTGGAACTAGCGCCTGTGGTCCGGCAAGTGGTGGATGGCTTGCAGACCCTGGCGCGCGACCGGGGCGTCGAGATCAACGTCGACGCCCCGGAAGAGGCGATCATCGTACAAGGTGACCGTGACGAACTGATCCGCGCGCTGGAAAACCTGGTCGAGAACGCCCTCAAATATGGTTCGGCTGGTAAGCGCGTAGACATAGCCTTGACGCGAGGTCAAACGCGCGACCGCAAGGAAGAGGCCCGGATCTCAGTGCGCGATTATGGCCCGGGCATTGAACCCGAGCATCTGCCGCGCCTGACCGAGCGTTTTTATCGTGTCGACATTGCGGACAGCCGCGCGCAAGGCGGCACCGGATTGGGCTTAGCGCTGGTCAAGCACGTGCTCAATCACCATACCGGGCGGCTGAGCATTGACAGTACGCCCGGCGGCGGCGCGACCTTCACAATGCATTTGCCCCTGCGCACCGCCTAATCCACGGAACTTTCGGATTTTGCATCAATATCAGGCGGCTAGCCTGTCATTTGATTGTCATGGAAGCTTCATAGAACGGTGACGTCGCCTTTCTAAGCCAGCCGTCGACCTTGGACGGTGTGGGTTCAAAAGAAGAACGTCCAAGGCGCAGCGTGCAGTGCGTCTTAGTTCACCAGCGGCCGCCTGCGGCGCAGGCAAAAAGATCGAGGACTGCGAGCCATCATGCCCCGCGCGCTCGCGGCGATCTTCGGCTGCAAACATGGAGAGGTCCCTTGAAACATTGGAAAACCTTGGCCGCCGTAGGTCTGATTACCGCAGCCGTGTCTGCCCCCGCTTTCGCCGCCGATATTTCCGGCGCGGGCGCAACTTTCCCCTATCCGATCTACGCCAAGTGGGCTGACGCCTACAAAAAAGAGACCGGCAACGGCCTGAACTATCAGTCGATCGGCTCTGGCGGCGGCATCAAGCAGATCAAAGCGAAGACCGTGACGTTCGGCGCGAGCGACGCGCCACTTCCGGGCAAAGAGCTCGACGAGTCCGGCCTCGCGCAGTTTCCGATGGTGATGGGCGGCATCGTGCCGGTCGTCAACCTGGACGGCGTCAACCCGGGCGATCTCGTGCTCGATGGTCCGACGCTTGCGAAAATTTTCTCCGGCGACATCAAGACCTGGGACGACCCGGCGATCAAGAAGCTTAACCCGAACGCCAAGCTCACCAGTCAGGCGATCGCGATCGTGCATCGCTCGGACGGATCGGGTACCACCTTTAACTTCACCTACTATCTCTCGGACGTCAGCGCTGACTGGAAGTCGAAGGTCGGTACCAACACGGCGGTGCAGTGGCCGGTCGGTATCGGCGCGAAGGGCAACGAAGGCGTCGCCAACAACGTCGCGAACACCAAAGGTTCGATCGGCTACGTAGAGTACGCTTACGCGAAGCAGAACAAGCTGACCTTCACCAAGATGGTCAACAAAGGCGGAAAGACCGTCGCACCGACAATGGCGGCCTTCCAGGCTGCAGCGGCGAACGCGGACTGGTCCTCGCAGCCGGGGTTCGGCGTGATCCTTGCCAATCAGCCGGGGGACCAGTCGTGGCCCATGACGGCGGCGACTTGGATTCTCGTCTACAAGCAGCCGCAAGATGCCGCTGCGACATCGGAAGCTCTCAAGTTCTTTGCTTGGGCCTATAAGAATGGCGCCAAGGCTGCTGAAGAACTCGACTACGTTCCGATGCCAGCCAAAGTTGTCGGCGATGTTGAGAAGATGTGGAAGGCTGACATCAAGGATGGCAGCGGCAAGCCGATCTTTTGATCGCAATCGATGGAAAAGGCGCTCGATGGCGCCTTTTCCACTCTCTCGTTCGGGCGGCTTGCCTCGGGGGCGGCCTGCCGCTTGAGTAGCCTCCGGATCGGCGACGCCATCGGAGGCCCTAGTGCAGCCCGCCAGGAGACCCGACGTGGTGGATGTAGCGTTGCAGCACAGCGGGAGTCTTCCGGCCAACAGCGCGGCTGATCGCAGCAAGGCGCTTCAGCGTCTCAAATTCAACGACACATCGTTTCGCTGGCTGACCCGCGGCTCCGCGCTTACTGTGCTGCTTATTCTCAGCGGTATCATTCTTTCGCTGATCATCGGCTCAATTCCCGCGCTGCGCGCGTTCGGCTTTCGGTTCCTGATCGACGAAAGCTGGAATCCGGTCACCGAGCAATTCGGTGCCGTCGCGCCGATCTATGGCACGATCGTGACGTCCTTCATCGCGATGTTGATCGCGGTGCCGATCGGTCTACTGATTGCGGTATTCCTGACCGAGCTGTGCCCGATGTGGCTGCGCCGGCCGATTGGCATCGCGATCGAGCTGCTCGCGGGTATTCCTAGCATCATCTACGGCATCTGGGGGTTGTTCGTCTTTGCGCCATTTCTGCAGCAGACCCTGCAACCGTTCCTGATCGAGGTTTTCGGCCACATTCCACTGCTGTCAATGCTGTTTGCTGGTCCGCCTTATGGCATCGGCGTCCTGACCGCAGGTCTCATCCTGGCAATCATGGTGTTACCCTTCATCACCTCGATCTCCCGCGATGTGTTCGACGCGGTGCCGCCGATGCTGAAGGAATCCGCCTACGGCCTCGGCTTCACCGTCTGGGAGGTGTCGCGCTACGTCGTATTGCCGTATTCGCGGGTCGGTGTGATCGGCGGCGTCATGCTTGGGCTCGGCCGCGCGCTCGGGGAGACGATGGCCGTCACCTTCGTGATCGGCAATGCGCATCAGATCAGCGTGTCGATCTTGCAGCCGGGCACCACGATCTCGGCGACCCTGGCGAACGAATTCACCGAAGCCGTCGGCACGCTCTATCTGTCATCGTTGATTGCGCTCGGCTTGATCCTGTTCGTCATCACCTTTTTTGTGCTGGCGGTCGCCAAACTGCTGCTGATGCGGCTGGAAAAACAGGCGGGAGGTTGAGGAATGAGCATCTACGCCCGGCGGCGCATCGCCAACGCCGTGATC
>JAFAQJ010000391.1 GCA_019246455.1 Pseudolabrys sp. | reverse complement strand
TCGCGTTGCAACGGTTTAACCAAAAAGCCGTTCATGCCCGCGGCGAACGCCACCTCGCGATCGTTAACAGAAGCGTTCGCGGTCAACGCATAGATTGGCGTGCGGAATTCGCCTTCGAGCGAGCGGATGCGGCGCGCCGCCTCGAGCCCGTCGAGGCCGGGCATATTCACATCCATCAACAGGAGATCGAAGGGTTCGCCGGCCATCCTTGCTGCGCGCCAAGCCTCGATCGCCGCTTCACCATTCGCTACCAGCTTCGCGGCGTGTCCCAGCCGCGCCAGCAAGGCGCGCGTCAGCAATGCGTTGATTTCGTTGTCCTCGGCGACGAGTACGGACAGGCATGGTTCCTTTGGCTCGTCCTGTACCGGATCGGCGAAGATGGAGGGCGCGGCTTCGGCAAATGCCGGTTCGACTTCATGACCCGCCACACGGGCGGTCAAGGAAGCCCCACGCACCGGTTTGACCAGGTAATCGGTGAAACCTGATTCTTTCAAAACGGGCAACGCAGTACGCTGCGGTGGCGTGACCAATACGATGCGCCGCGCGGCGTTGACGCCGGCGAGCTGGCAGATCGCCGACATTTGCGCGGCGAGCGGGTAGTCGACCAGCATCGCGTCCCAGAAATGATCAGCGAGTTTTTCGACGGCATGATTTTCATCGCTCACCGTGGTGACCGCGGCACCAACCGAGGCCAGTTGTCGCGCGAGGATGGCTGCGGTGATTGGCGAGGTCGTTACGACCAGCACCGAGCGTCCCGTTAAATCGATGGTGGTCTCGACCGCGCCATTGTTTGCGGCGGGCAACGGAATGACGCACTCAAACGTCGAACCGGCACCGACCATACTGTCGACCCCGATGGTGCCATCCATGCGTTCGACGATGCGCTTCGAAATTGCGAGGCCCAGCCCGGCGCCGCCGAATTTGCGCGTCGACGAACTATCGGCTTGCTCGAAGTCGTTGAAGATCCGTTCGCGGTCGGAGCGGTTAATGCCGATACCGGTGTCGCGGACAACAAACCGCACGCGATCGACTTCATTTGTCGACTCGACAATCACGCTGACGCCGCCCATCTCGGTGAATTTGATAGCGTTGCCGAGCAGATTGAGCAGCACTTGGCGCAATCGCGCAGGATCGCCTTCGACCTGCGATGGCAACTGCGGAGCAACGAAGCTGCCGATGTCGATGCCTTTTTCCTGCGCGCGGGGCGCCACAAGCTCGACCGCGTCTTCGATCAATTCGCGCAACGAGAAAGTGCGCGGCGAGAAATCAATCTTGCCAGCCTCGATCTTGGAGAAATCCAGAAGTTCTTCGATCAGCGTCAGGAGTGTTTCACCTGAGCGTTTAGCAGTCTCGGCGTAAGTGCGTTGTTCCGGTGTCAGTGAGGTGTCGAGCAGCAAGCCCGTCATGCCAAGGATGCCGTTCAATGGCGTGCGGATTTCGTGCGAGACCGTGGCGAGGAAGCGTGACTTCGCGTTGTTCGCCGCTTGCGCCTCGTCGCGCGCCATAGCGAGCGCCGCGAGCTCCGCTTCGTGAAGTTTGAAATTGTGGTCGGACAATTCCTCGATGCGCGTTTCGAGCGCGCGGCTGCGAACCTTCGCAACACGGCGGCAGTAAAGCAACCAGGCGACGCAGGCGCAGGCCGCGAAGAACAGCGCGCTGACGCCGATCGCATAAGTGTGAGGATTGTAGGTATCGGCGCGGAATTGCACGCCGGCGAGAAAACCAAGCGTCACCGAAATCGCAATGAGGGTGCTGACAACTGCGCGGCCGAACAGAATGAGGGCGCGCTCGTTGCGCGCCGCTTTCACAACAGTATCGAGCTTTTGCCGTGCCATCCCGACATTGTCCGCCGCGGAACCTTGCGATTATCTTGATGTGGTGCGCTTTTGCCGTGGCAAGGCCGGAGCTCCATTGCGCGCGGGAAATGTGGTGAAGGCGGCGTTAAGATCGCATGGTGGATCAGGCAGCCCGGCGCACGCATTTCATCGGCGAGTGCTCGATAGGACAGCGCCTGGGCGAGATGGATGCGGCCGACTGTTTCCGCGCTCGAGATCCGTCAAGGTGCGGGCGACCCGCAACACGCGGTGATTAGCCACGCGGCCTCGATGCCCGCTAATGCTACAGTGGCAGCCCGCTGGACCTCCGGCTTAGCCGCCTTAGCCCGCACACGCCCAAGTCGGCCGCTAGCCTAGTGGATGGTTCTTTGCCTACCAAGAACACTTGGGGAACAAAACGGACTAGGCCACTGGCCGAGAGCTTCAGCCCGGAAGCGCCGACGCTTCGGGGCGTCCCGTGCCGGGGAGCTAGCCCCGGCGCGTTTCCTCGATCTTGTCCCAGATGATCTTGGCGATGTCCGGCCCGCCGAGATTCTTGATGGAGCGCACGCCGGTTGGCGAGGTGACGTTGATCTCGGTGAGGAAGCCGTCGATCACATCGATGCCGACGAATAGCAGGCCGCGCTGACGCAGCGCCGGACCGATCGCCTCGCAGATTTCCTTCTCGCGCTTGGTGAGCTCGGTTTCCTTGGGCGAGCCGCCGCGCACCATGTTGGAGCGCAGGTCGTCCGGCGCGGGGACGCGGTTGACCGCGCCAGCAAATGAGCCGTCGACCAAGATGATGCGCTTGTCGCCATGCTTGATGTTGGGCAGGAATTTCTGCACCACCCACGGCTCGCGGAAGGTCGCGGCGAACAAGTCATACAGTGAACCGAAGTTCAAATCGCTTTTTTCCAGCCGGAATACTGCCTCGCCGCCTTTGCCGTAGAGCGGCTTCATTACGATATCGCCGTGCTCGGCGCGGAAGGCTTTGATTTCTGCGAGGTCGTGCGTGATCAAGGTCGGCGGCATCAGCTCGGGAAATTCGGTGACGAACACCTTCTCCGGCGCGTTGCGCACGTGCGCCGGGTCGTTGACGACCAAAGTCTTCGGGTGGACACGCTCGAGGATGTGGGTGGAGGAAATGTAGGCGAGATCGAATGGCGGGTCCTGGCGCAGCAGAATGACGTCGAACTGGGCTAATGGCCCACGCTTGAAATCGCCCAGCGTGAAATGGTCGCCGGCCTTGTCGCGCACCTGAAGCGGAGCTGCGGTCGTGAAGGCCTCTCCAGCCAGCAAAGCGAGCCGATCGGGCGTGTAATACGAGAGCTTGTGGCCGCGCGACTGCGCTTCCAGCAGCAAGGCGAAGGTCGAATCGCCGCGGATGTTGATCCGCTCGATCGGGTCCATCTGCACGGCGACATTCAACATCATAGGTGTCCAAGCCTCGGGATGACCGCCTCATAACGGGTGGTTAAGGAAAACAAGCCGTTAACAATTTACCGGGATACTACCCGCACTGGGGCGCCTTTCTGCAAGGCGGGGGAATTCCTTTGACTTTGCCGAAGCTTTCGATTGCCGCAAAGCTCTATGCGATCTTCGCGTTGATGGCTATTGCCACCATCGCTCTGGCCAGCGTTGCCGTGGTGACCGCCCGCCAGCACGCGGCGCTGACCGACCAATTCGATTCCGCCAATGTCAGCCAGCTCAATGTCGAGCGGGTCAACGGCCTGATCTACGCGGTGGTGATGGAATCGCGTGGCGTCTATATGTCGGCCGATATCGAAACCGCCAAGGTCTACTCCGAAGGTATCCGCAAGTTCAATCGCCAGCTTCTGCAGGTGATCGCGCAATGGCAGCGCGCCGTGCAGGCGGATGACGCTGAAGTGTTCACCGAGTTCTCGAAACGCGTGACGCAGTTCGTTGAATTCCGCGACGAGTTGGCGCGGCTCGGCGAGGAAGTCAGCCCGGTCGCCGGACGCGAATGGGGCGACAACGATGCCAACCGCAGCGTGCGCAAAGCACTCAACGCCGACCTTGAAAAACTGACCGATCTCTATTCGCGCCGCGCCGAGCGCGTCTATGCCGAGATCGACGACGGCATTGAACGCACCGCTTGGATGATGTCGCTGTTTGCTGCGATGACGAGCCTCCTGGCGATTGCCGGCGCGTTGGTAATCTCGCGCGGCGTCGCGCGCCCGCTCGAGCGGATTACCGGCGTCACCGAACAGGTAGCCAAAGGCGATGCGTCGGTCGGCGTGCCATTCGGCGAGCGTAAGGACGAGATAGGCGCGCTGGCGCGCTCTATCGCGGTGTTCCAGAAGGCCATGCAGAGCAATGTCGAGCTTAACCGCACCGTCGTCGAGGACGCGCAGGCCCGCGCCACTCGTCAGGAGACGATGTCGAACGAAATCGCGAGATTTTCGCAAGAAGTCGAAGCGACACTTTCCGAGCTGGGGCGTATTTCAGATCAGATGCTCGGCGCTTCCTCCGAGCTTGCCGGCGTCGCCGATACGGCGGCCAAGAAAACCGATCGTGCGACTTCGGCGTCCGCTGAAGCGTCGGCCAACGTGCGCGACATCGCCTCGGCCGCGGACGAGCTGTCGGCGTCGGTCAACGAGATCGAGCGGCAGGTGTCGCAAGCCAACGCGATTGCCGCCAAAGCGGTGGAAGATGCCGGCCGTACCAATCTCGCAGTCGAAGAATTGGGCAATGCGGCATCCCGCATTGGCGATGTGGTCAAGCTCATCACCGACATCGCCGAACAGACCAATTTGCTGGCGCTCAATGCCACTATTGAAGCCGCACGCGCCGGTGAAGCTGGACGCGGCTTTGCCGTTGTTGCCGGCGAGGTGAAGGCGCTGGCTGGGCAGACCGGACGCGCCACCGAGGAGATCGGCGCGCAGATCGCCGGGATGCAGCACGCCACGCACCGCTCGATTGAGGCGATCGGCGCCATCGAGCACACCATCCGTGAGATCGGCGACATTTCTGGCGCCATCGCGGCTGCCGTGACCGAGCAAGGCGCGGCGACACAAGAGATCGCGCGGGCGGTCGAAACCGCGGCGCAGCGCACCGTCGAAACCGCCGATGAAGTCAGCCTCGTCGGCGCGGCCGCGAACGACACGCGCGCCAGCGCCGAGGGCGTTAAATCGGTTGCTGACGATCTCGGCAGCGTCGCCGGACGCATCCGCCAGCAGGTCGACCAGTTCTTCGAAAGACTCTCTGCTTAAATCCCAAACGCTGCCGGAATGTGCCGCGGCATTTTGCCGGGCGCGACCGGCGCAGCATCGAACTGCATGTCGAGCACGTCGGGCTGCGGATAAGTCGCTAGCCAGGCGGCGATGCGCGCGCCTTGTCGCTCGGTCACGGCGTCGGCGCCTTCGTCAATTGTATTGCGCGCCTTCACCTCGCCAAAATCAACGTCTTGCGCCGCCGCGCGACAATGTCGATTTCACCCAAGGGATTTTCATCGCCGCGACAGGATGCGGTAGCCCTTGGGAGACAAGATAAGCAGCCGCGCGGCGGCCGAGATGCCGACGCGAAACGCTGCGAGTTTTTCCGGACGCGGCGGAGTGACGGGTTTTGGCCTATTCGCCACCGTTGCTCTTCGCGAGATCGAGGGCGCGTTGATAGATCTCGCGGCGCGATCGCCCGGTTGCCGCGGCGACTTCGCCAACGGCGTCCTTGACCGAAACGCGGCCGAGCGCTTGCCGCAGCAGATAGTCGACGTCGATGGATTGATCGGCTTCTTCGGGCGGCGGTTCGATCACGACAACGAACTCGCCGCGCGTTTCGCCGCCCTGCGTGTAATGGGCCGCGAGCTCATCAAGACTGCCGCGACGGACTTCCTCATGCAATTTCGTCAGCTCGCGGCAGACGGCAGCGGTGCGCGGGCTAAGTTGGGTTGCGAGGTCGGCGAGCGCCTCGGGTAGCCGTGGCCCGGTCTCGAACAATACAAGCGTTGCGGGGATGCGCGTTAGTTCGCCAATGCGTCTGCTGCGTGCCGCGTTCTTGGACGGCAAAAATCCCTCAAAGAAAAAGCGATTGGTCGGCAGCGCCGCGACAGAAAGCGCGGCCAGCACAGCGGAAGCCCCGGGAATGGTCGTGATGGTGTGACCAGCCAGACTCGCTTCACGCACGAGCTTGTACCCTGGGTCGGAGATCAGCGGGGTGCCGGCGTCCGAAATCAGCGCGACCGCCTCGCCTGCGCTAAGCCGCGCCAACAGCTTTGGCCGTGCCTCGGTGGCGTTGTGTTCGTGGTATGGCGTCAGCGGCGTGGCGATGCCGTAGTGCTCCAGGAGACGGCGGCTGACGCGCGTATCCTCGCAGGCGATGACATTGGCGGCGGCGAGCACTTCGAGCGCGCGCAGCGTCACGTCGCGGAGATTGCCGATCGGCGTGGCCACGAGATAAAGGCCGCCCGGCAATGCGGGGGCGTCAATTTCCGCGCCGCCAACGAGATAACGTCGAGCCTTGTTGCTACGATTTTCGGGCTGTTTCGCCATCCTATGCACTCTAGACGCGGCCATCTGCAGCGTCACCGCTCGGCCAAATTCCCTTTAATTTTCATTTACTTAACTTTTCAGTAGCAATAATTTCACAATGCAACGCGGCCTGCGCCGCGTTCTCATGGGGGATCATTTTGTCGGACGCCGCGCAAAACCGATCAACGAGCATGTGCGCCGTCTGGCGTGGCGCCGTGTTGTCGATGGCGGCCGGGGCGCTGGCTGCCTGCGCGTCGACCTTCGGGACGCCGGAACCGGTTGGCCCTATTCCCAACCAGCAGGCAACCGAAGCGCCGCCCGGAACATTGATCGGCGCTGGCGGAACGCGCGTCGCGCTGATCCTGCCGCTGTCGGCAAGCGGCAACGCCGGCGTCGCCGCGCAGTCGATGAAGAATGCCGCCGAGATGGCGCTGGCTGAGTTCAAGAATCCCGACATCCAGTTGCTGGTTAAAGACGACGGTGGCACGCCGCAAGGCGCGCAGCTTGGCGCCCAGCAGGCTTTGCAGGAAGGCGCACAGATCATCGTCGGCCCGCTGTTCGCGCCCGCGGTGAGCGCGGTCGGTCAGACTGCGCGGCCACGCGGCGTTCCGGTGATCGCGTTTTCGACGGACGCGAATGTCGCGACACGCGGCGTCTACCTCCTGAGCTTCCTGCCGGAATCCGATGTGCATCGCATTGTTGATTTCTCGATCTCGCGCGGTAAGCGCTCGTTCGCGGCCCTCGTTCCCGACAACGCCTATGGCGCCGTGGTCGAAGCGGCGTTCCAGCAGGCGGTGGCGCGTCGCGGCGGACGCGTGGTCGCGCTCGAGCGTTATCCTTCTGACGGAACCCGGCTCGTCGAACCGGCACGCCGCGTCGCGCAGGCCGCGGCGCAGGCTGATGCGATCTTCCTGCCGGACGGCGCCGATGCGGTGCCGCAGGTCGTGCAGGCGCTGGTCTCGGCCGGCGTCAATTTGCGCCGCGTGCAATTGCTCGGCACCGGGTTGTGGGATGACCCGCGCCTATTCTCGAATACAAGCCTCAATAATGGCTGGTTCGCAGCACCGGGCTCTGCCGGTTACCGCGCCTTCGCGCAACGCTATCGGCAGCGCTACGGCAACGATCCGGTGCGCACCGCGACACTTGCTTACGACGCCGTGGCGCTCATCGCCGCGCTGGTCAAAACGCAGGGCGCGCAGCAAGGCTTCAGCGAACAGGTGCTGACGAACGCAGCCGGCTTCTCCGGTATCGACGGTATTTTCCGGTTCAGAAGCGACGGCACCAACGAACGCGGACTTGCGGTGATTCAAGTGACCCCCTCGGGCGGCAATGAGATCAGCCCGGCGCCGCGCTCTTTCGCGCCCGGCACCTGAGGCGCGTCAGGCAGCGAGATCGGCGACGACGGCGTCGAGCAGCGGGAAACCGGCGAGCGTGACGCGCAAGCGGCCGTCGGCGGTGGTCGCGACCGCGCCTTCATCCTGCAAGTTCGAGATGCGAGCCGGATTGAGCGGCCGGCCGGCCAGCATCTCGTAACGCTGCGGCGAGATGCCTTCGGAGGTGCGCAGGCCCATCATCAGATACTCGTCGGCCTGCTCGCCCGGCATGAGTTTCTCGTCGACGATTAGGCCGTGACCGAGCGATTCAACTCGCATCAACCAAGTTTCCGGCCGCTTCTCGGTTTCGGTTGCGTAACGGGCGCCGCCGATATTGAGCCGGCCGTGTGCGCCGGGACCGATGCCGGCGTATTCATGACCGCGCCAGTAGATCAGATTGTGCCGACATTCCGCACCGGGTCGCGCGTGATTGGAGATTTCGTAGGTTGGCAGGCCGGCCTGCAGACAAACCTCTTGCGTCACGTCGTAAAGTTCGCGCGCGGTGTCGTCATCCGGCGTCGGCAGTTTTCCGGCGCGATGCAATTGGAAGAACGGCGTCTCCGGCTCGATGGTGAGTTGATAGAGCGACAAATGCTCGGCCGCTTCGGCGATCGCGCGCTTCAATTCCGCAGACCATTCCTCAGGTGTCTGGCGCGGTCGCGCGTAAATGAGGTCGAACGAATAGCGATCGAAGATCGAGCGGGCAATGGCAATAGCATCCAGCGCTTCCTGCGCGGTGTGCAGACGGCCTAATTCCTTGAGCGCGGCATCGTCGAGTGCCTGAACGCCGAGCGATACGCGGTTGACGCCAGCGGCGCGGAAGCCGCGGAACCGCGTGGCCTCGACGCTGGTCGGATTGGCTTCAAGCGTCACCTCGACGTTCGGTGCGATGGTCCAGCGTTTGGCGATCTCGTCGAGAATGCCGCCGACCGTCGACGGCTCCATCAATGACGGTGTGCCGCCGCCGAAGAAGATGGTCGATACCGTGCGGTCGGGAATGCGCCTGGCGGTGGCCGCGATCTCGGCGCCGAAGGCGCGCACGTAACGGGCCTGGTCGATCGCGTCGCGGCGAACATGCGAATTGAAATCGCAATACGGACACTTCGACAGGCAGAACGGCCAATGCATGTACACGCCGAAATCCTGCGGCGTGTTGGCCAGCTGCGACGATTTGGTGACGCCCATGTTAACCATACTAACCCGCGTCACGTCTGCAATGACAGCTGTCGGACAAAATAATGCTGTGGCAGATCGTTAAAATTGTAACGACTTCACGCGCTGCAATGGCGCGTCAACGCAGGCATGCATTCGCGAGTTGCATGAAGGCGCGCGCGCGATGCGACAGGCCTTTACCGCGCGGCGGCAGCCCGTGTTTCTCCTGCGCGCTCATCTCGCCGAAGGTGCGCTCGTGGCCGTCGGGCAGGAAGATCGGATCGTAGCCGAAGCCTTGGTCGCCACGCGGCGGCCACACCAGGGTTCCGTCAACGCGCGCTTCGAACTCTTCGATGTGGCCGTCGGGCCAGGCGAGGCACAGCGCGGCGACGAATTGCGCGCGGCGGTCGCTGGTTTTCTTCTCTTCGAGCAGCCGTTCGATTTCTGCCATCGCGTCGGAGAAGTCCTTTTTGGGACCAGCCCAGCGCGCAGAGTGGATACCGGGCGCCCCGCCCAGCGCTTTCACTGCTAATCCCGAATCGTCGGCGAAAGCGGGCAGGCCGCTGACTTGCGCCGCGGCGCCAGCCTTGATGCGGGCATTTTCGAGGAAGGTTTTTCCGGTTTCTTCCGGCTCGGGAAGATTCAAATCGCCGGCGGAAACGGCCTCGATGCTGTAGGGCGCGAGCAGATCGCGCAGCTCGGCGAGTTTGCCGGGGTTGTGGGTAGCGATGACGATCTTGCCGGTGAGGTGGCGGTGTTCGCTCACGTAATCGCCAGCTTTTGCAGGTCGACGAGTTTCTGCGTACCCTTGCGAGCCAGATCGAGCAGCGCCAGCAACTGATCCTGACTGAACGGGTCTTTCTCGGCGGTCGCCTGGATTTCCACGATATTGCCGGAGCCGGTCATGACGAAATTGGCGTCGGTCTCGGCTTGCGAGTCTTCGGCGTAATCGAGATCGAGCAAGGCGGTGTTCTGATAGACGCCGCACGATACCGCGGCGATGTGGTCGCGCAGCACCGGCGTATTGCCTTGCGCCCTGAACATGTCGCGCGTCTTCATCCAGTTCAGGCAATCGGCGAGCGCGACCCAGGCGCCGGTGATCGAGGCGGTGCGGGTGCCGCCGTCGGCCTGGATGACGTCGCAGTCGACCGTGATTTGACGCTCGCCGAGCGCGACGAGGTCGATCACAGAGCGCAGCGAACGCCCAATCAGCCGTTGGATCTCGACCGTGCGGCCGCCCTGTTTGCCGGCGGCAGCCTCACGGCGCGTCCGCTCGGCAGTGGCACGCGGCAACATGCCGTATTCGGCCGTCACCCAGCCGCGGCCCTGGCCCTTGAGCCATGGCGGCAGGCGCTCCTCGAGGCTCGCGGTGACCAACACATGGGTGTCGCCGAACTTCACGAGACATGAGCCCTCGGCGTATTTGACGACGCCGCGTTCGAGTGAAACGGCGCGTATTTCGTCCGGCTGGCGTCGGCTGGGCCTCAAAGGCGTTCTCCTGGTGTTTTATTGGCG
>JAFAQJ010000388.1 GCA_019246455.1 Pseudolabrys sp. | reverse complement strand
TGCGGATGTAGGCGCCGACATTGACGTGGTCGATGTCGAGGAGCGGCAGCTCCTTGTAGCCGGCATCGATCAGCATCTTGAGGTTCTTCTCGGTGAGCTCTTCGCCCGCCTCGAGATAGATTTCGCCGGTTTTCGGATTGACTAGATCGAGCGCAATGTAATGACCGACGAGCTCTTCGTCGGTCATGCGCAGGGCCTTGAGCCCCTTTTCCGCAAGCTGGCGGGCCTGACGCACCGTGAGCTTCTTGCCGGCCTCGAGCACGGTCTTGCCGGTGTCGGCGTCGATCAAATCGTTGATCGCCTTGTAGCCCTTGAGACGGTTGGCATCGAACGGAACGCGCCAGCCGCCTTCTTTGATGCGCTTGTAATTGATGTGCTTGTAGAAGGTCGCGAGGATGTCTTCGCCGTCGAGACCGAGCGCGTAAAGCAGCGACGTCACTGGAATCTTGCGGCGGCGGTCGATGCGCGCATGCACGATGTCCTTGGCGTCGAACTCGATGTCGAGCCAGGAACCGCGATACGGAATGATACGGGCAGCAAACAGCAGTTTGCCCGAGGAGTGGGTCTTACCCTTGTCGTGGTCGAAGAACACGCCGGGCGAACGATGCATCTGCGAAACAATGACGCGCTCGGTGCCGTTGACGATGAAGGTGCCGTTATTCGTCATGAGCGGGATATCGCCCATGTAGACGTCCTGCTCCTTGATGTCCTTGACGGACTTGGCGCCGGTCTCTTCGTCGATATCGAACACGATGAGGCGCAGCGTCACCTTGAGCGGCGCCGCGAAAGTCATGCCGCGCTGGCGGCACTCGTCGACGTCGTATTTCGGCGCTTCGAATTCATATTTCACGAATTCGAGCATCGACGAGCCGGAGAAATCTGAGATCGGGAATACCGAGCGGAAAACCGCCTGGAGACCCTCGTCGGGACGGCCGCCTTCCGGAGCCTTCACCAGCAAGAATTGGTCATAGGACGCCTTCTGAACCTCGATGAGGTTCGGCATCTCCGCGACTTCCTCGATTTTTCCGAAAAACTTCCGTACGCGCTTGCGACCGGTAAACGTCTGCGCCATTCGTCTCTCTCTATGTAGATGCGAACGCTGGCAGCGGTGGCGGTTCTCCCAATCCCCGCAATCCATCGGGGGGATTAAGACAAGCGCCCGGCTTGCCATCGTTCAAATTGTCAGATCAGAGCCCGTGCTCGATCTGCCGCACTCTTTATTTCACGCCTCTGCCGGATGGAACCCGGGCCGCTTCGTCTTGCTGAAACCCCGGGGCCGCTTGCCCCGGGATGCCAGTTATTTAGGTACGACTTACTTAAGCTCAACCTTGGCGCCGACCTTTTCGAGGGTGGCCTTGATCTTGTCGGCCTCCTCCTTGGACGCGCCTTCCTTGACGGTCTTCGGCGCGCCCTCGACCAGGTCCTTGGCCTCCTTGAGGCCGAGCCCGGTGAGCGCACGGACTTCCTTGATCACCTCGATCTTTTTCTCACCGGCACTGGCGAGGACCACGGTGAATTCGGTCTTTTCTTCAGCGGCGGCAGCGCCACCCGCGGCGCCAGCCGGGCCGGCGGCAACCGCGACAGCGGCAGCAGCCGAAACGCCCCACTTCTCCTCGAGCATCTTGGCGAGATCAGCCGCTTCGAGGACGGTCAGGGTCGAAAGTTCATCGACGATTTTCTGCAAGTCAGCCATTTTACTAAGTCCTATCGGTTCGAACTGTTTCAGAGATCACGCCGCAGGCTTCGAGGCATAGGCCTGGACCACGCGAGCGACCTTCGCCGCCGGCGCATTGGTGAGCTGAGCGATCTTGGTCGCCGGCGCCACAAGGAGGCCGACGATCTTCGCGCGCAGTTCATCCAGCGACGGCAGCGACGCGAGCGCCTTCACGGCGTTCGGGTCGAGCGTGGTCTTGCCCATCGCGCCGCCAAGAATGATGAACTGTTCATTCGTCTTGGCGAAATCGATGGCGGCCTTCGGCGCGGCAACTGGATCGCCTGAATAGGCGAGCACGGTCGGTCCCTTGAGCAGAGGGCCGATGGAAGCCGCGTCGGTATCCTTGAGAGCAATCTTGGCGAGACGGTTCTTCGCGACCTTCACCTTGGCACCAGCCGCACCCATCTGCTTTCGCAGCGTTTGCATCTGAGCGACGGTGAGACCGGAATAGTGCGCAACCACGATAGAGGCCGAGGTCTTGAACACCCCGCTCAGCTCCTCGATGGATTGCTGTTTTTCCGCTCGATCCACTGCAAGCTCTTTCAGTTTGGCGGTTCGCTACATTGCGAGCCGCCGGTTGCACCAGCCGTCCCGCAAGATTCGAAAAACGCGAACCGGGCAGGACGACGCTTAGAAAGCCTGCCCCCCGAAGCGAAACATCGCCGCGGGTCTCCGAGGTTCGAACCGATAGGACTCAACCGATACGCCGGTTGAGCAGATACCGATCGTCATCCCCGTCTGTGCTGGCCCCACTCTTTCGAACCGAATTGCTTGTGCAACTCGGCGTGGGATTAAGCGTCGGCCTTGTGAGCTTTCGCGCCGGCAGTCTCGGACAGGATCGCCTCACGCACCGTCGAAATCGCCGCCGCTTCCTTTCAGTCGACCCGGAGGATGGCCAAAAGGCTTGAGACTTCGATCCTTCGATATTTGAGACGCGCAAAGGCGTGCCGACGAAGAATGCCAGCACGCCCCAGCGGCGGGGGATTTAGACCCTCAAGGCCTTTTTGCCAAGCGGAATCTTGGGTTTTCGGCAGGATTTTAAGAGAAAACCCAAAGAAAGAAGGCCGGGTTTGCATCCGGCCTGCGTTTTTCGGGGTTTTGAGTCTTATTGGCCGCCACCAAACAGCGACGAGGTCTCGATCTTCACGCCCGGCCCCATCGTCGAAGACAGCGAGACCCGGTTGATGTAGTGGCCCTTGGCACCCGGCGGCTTCGCCTTCTGCACTGCATCGGCGAACGCCTTGATGTTCTCGACCAGCTTGGCCTCTGTGAACGACGCCTTGCCAACGCCGGCCTGAACGATGCCGGCCTTCTCGACCCGGAATTCGACCGAGCCGCCTTTGGCGCCCTTCACGGCATTGGTGACATCCATCGTCACCGTACCGACCTTCGGGTTCGGCATGATGCCGCGCGGACCGAGCACCTTACCGAGCCGGCCGACGAGCGGCATCATGTCCGGCGTCGCGATGCAGCGGTCGAAGTCGATCTCGCCTTTATTGACCTTCTCGACTAGGTCTTCAGCGCCGACCACGTCAGCACCAGCGGCCTTGGCCTCATCGGCCTTGGCGCCCCGCGCGAACACGCCGACGCGCAATGTACGGCCGGTGCCGTTCGGGAGCGTTACGACGCCGCGCACCATCTGGTCCGCATGCGTCGGATCGACACCGAGATTCATCGCGATTTCGATGGTCTCGTCGAACTTCGCCTTAGCGCGTTCCTTCACCATCTTCACCGCTTCGGGTAGCGAATAGGCTTTCGCGGGGTCAACGCCCTCACGGATCGCCTTCGTGCGTTTTCCGATCGTCATGGGCGTTACTCCTTCACCTCGAGGCCCATCGAGCGCGCCGAGCCTTCAATCATCTTCATGGCGGCTTCGATGGTGGTGGCGTTGAGATCCTTCATCTTCTGCTCGGCGATTTCTTTCACCTGAGCTTTGGTGACGGACCCGACTTTCTCGCGACCGGGCGTCTTCGAGCCCGACTGGAGCTTCGCCGCCTTCTTGAGGAAGAAGGACACCGGCGGTGTCTTCATCTCGAAGGTGAACGAGCGATCCTGGTAGGTCGTGATGATGACCGGGATCGGGGTGTTCTTTTCGATCTTCTGCGTCTGCGCGTTGAACGCTTTGCAGAATTCCATGATGTTGAGGCCGCGCTGACCCAGTGCCGGACCGATCGGCGGCGACGGATTGGCAGCGCCGGCTGGCACCTGAAGTTTCAGGAAGCCAGTGACTTTCTTCGCCATTCTTCACTCCTTTTGTGGTGCGGATCTTGACGGTTGGCGGCCGCCTCACCTCCCACGCGATTCACACCCGGCGATTGCCGCGCGTGCCTTACTTCTCTTTTTCGCATGATCTTGTCCGAAAACCAGTATCCACTTTCGGGATCATGCGACCGGTCAAAGCTTCTCGACCTGACCGAATTCCAGTTCGACCGGAGTCGCGCGGCCGAAGATCGACACCGCGACCTTGACGCGCGAGCGGTCCTCGTCGACGCCTTCGACCACGCCGTTGAACGACGCGAACGGGCCGTCCGAGACGCGCACCTGCTCGCCAACCTCGAACGAGATCGACGGCTTCGGGCGGTCGACGCCCTCCTGCACCTGCTGGAGGATACGCTGCGCTTCCGCTTCCGAAATCGGCATCGGCTTCTTGTCGGCACCGAGGAAGCCGGTAACCTTGGGGGTATTCTTGATGAGGTGATAGACCTCATCGGTGAGATCCATCTTCACCAGCACGTAGCCGGGAAAGAACTTGCGTTCGGCCTCGACCTTGCGGCCACGGCGCACCTCGGTGACCTTTTCCTTGGGCACCATGATCTCTTCGAAATGCTCGGCGAGACCGCGCTGCTTGGCCTGCTCGCGGATCGATTCCGCGACCTTGTTCTCGAAGTTCGAGTAGGCGTGGACGATGTACCAGCGCTTCGGTTTGCCGGAAGCCGTGGTCTCCGTCGTCGTGGGTGCCGCTGTGTCGCTCATCTTCTCTCTATCTCAAAATCTCAAATCTCAGCCGCCGATTCCAAGCACGAAAGTTACTGCCAAACGGATCACCTGATCCGCGACCAGGAAGAAGATCGACGCGATCGCAACCATGACGAACACCATCGCGGTGGTGATCATGGTTTCGCGACGCGAGGGCCACGTAACCTTCTGGGTCTCAGCGCGCACTTCCTGTAAGAACTTGAACGGTGACGTTCTAGCCATTGCGGTCCTGAACTAATTTCCGAGTCTTTATTTAGTGCCGTCCGTCGCCTGGCAGGAGTGGAGGGACTCGAACCCCCAACCCCCGGTTTTGGAGACCGGTGCTCTAGCCAATTGAGCTACACTCCTCCGGAAGCGGATGCGGCGGACCATACATGATGGCCCGCCGCGGGCGACTTCATGCCCCATCGGACCCCGCTTTGCAAGCTTTTCAGCCCGATAAAGTTGACTTGGGCTGGGGGCCTCCTCATAAACGCGCCGAATTCTTGCGGCAAAAATCGATTAACGCCGCAAGGATGGGAGAGTGTCCCGAGCGGCAAAGGGGGCGGACTGTAAATCCGCTGGCTATGCCTTCGTAGGTTCGAGTCCTACTTCCCCCACCATCCGGACAAGGCGAGCGGGCGGGTGTAGCTCAATGGTAGAGCAACAGCCTTCCAAGCTGATGACGAGGGTTCGATTCCCTTCACCCGCTCCAGCCGCCCGGCGCTGGCCCGATCCCTGCTGCCCTCACGCCTGAAACCGTGGATTGCCTTGATTCAGCCAAAGCGCTGAAATAGCGCTTG
>JAFAQJ010000378.1 GCA_019246455.1 Pseudolabrys sp. | reverse complement strand
GTCTTGGCGTAGCAGCCACCCTCGAAATTGAAGATGCCATCCGGGCCCCAGCCGGTTTCGTCGTCGCCGATCAACGTGCGGTTCGGGTCCTGCGACAGCGTGGTCTTTCCGGTGCCCGACAGGCCGAAGAACAGCGCGCTTTCCTTACCGTCATTCGAGACGTTGGCCGAGCAGTGCATCGGCACGACGTTCTGCGCCGGCAGGTAGAAATTGAGCGTGGTGAACACCGACTTCTTCATTTCGCCGGCGTAGGACGAGCCGCAGATCAGCACGATCTTGCGGGTGAAGTCGATCGCCACCATCGTATCGGAGCCTTCGCGGCCGCCGTGACGCTTGGCGTCGGGCTTGAACGACGGCAAATCGATGATGGTGAGTTCGGGAACGAAATCCGCCAGTTCAGCCTGCGCCGGACGACGCAGTAGCGTGCGGATGAACAAGGAATGCCAGGCCAGTTCGGTGAAGACCCGGGTCTTGATCCGGTATTTTGGATCGGCGCCGCCATAGAGATCTTGCGCGAAAAGTTTCTTGCCTTTGCAATGCGCGAGGAAATCAGCGAGCAGCGCGTCGAAGTTTTCCTTCGACATCTTGCGATTACCGTCCCACCACATGCTGTCGCGGGTGAGGTCATCGACGACGGTGTGCTTGTCCTTCGGCGAGCGGCCAGTGTGATGACCGGTTTCCGCGCACAACGCACCACCAGCCACGAACTGCGCCTCGCCGGCCCGGATGGCATGCTCGTAAAGCGCCGGTTCGGTGAGGTTCCAGTGGATCTCGGCGAGATTCTTGAGGCCGAATTTGTCGGCACCAAAGGCCGCGTTGCGTACGCCCGTCTCGTTCACAAAATCCTCCCAAACCGGCGGACACCGGTTCCGCCACAACACGAATCCCCTCGGCGCCTTGGCGGCCTCTTAGACCTAAGTATAGCCGGGGCCGGAAAGCGGCGCGACCATAGTCACGAGACCGTCATCTGCCAAGGACAAATGCCATGCACACAACGCGCAGGCCTTTGCACTAGGTCAATGTGCGCTGCGAAAATCGGGCGGACTGTGAAAGCTGCCTTACTCAACGAAGCCCTTCTCGGCGAGCCATTTCTGGATGATGTCGGCGGTCACCGCGTTGTTCTTATCCATCATCAGCATGTGTGAATTGCCGGTGATGCCGCGCTCGGGCAGGTTAACCACGTCCACTTTTCCACCGGCCGCCCGCAGCGCCTCCGCATAGTCGAGGCCGAGCTGGCGCATTTTTGGCCAGCGCGAATCCTGTGGAATGTAATCGCCGTACATGATGAGGACGGGGATGTCTTTGAGCGCACCGGCTTTGGCAACGTCGCCGGCGACCGCCGGCTCGACCGCCACCAGCGCCTTGATCTTGTCGGGCCTCGCTTGCGCCACCTTGAAGCCGAAGCCGCCGGCTTGGCTATGAAAGAGAATGACGCAAGGACAAACCTTGTCGACGAGCGCGGTATAGGCGGCGATGATTGCGTCGTCGGTATCGATCCAGCGCGGCACGATCTGCTTGACGAAATTGTCGTAGCCCTCGACCGGAAACAGGTTCCCCGGCAGCACTTTCATTTTTGACGGGTCGGCGTTCCACGAGCCAGCGCCCTGTCCGATGCGGAATCGCTCGAACGGATTGGCCTTGGTCAGAAAACTCGGCTCGCTCTTCCACATATCCGGCGGCGCAAATCCCGAGCGGCCGCGCTCGACGGCATCCGAATTGTAAACGTCCCAGCCGTTGCGCACGAACATGTTGAGCCAGCCTTCACGGCCGTCCGGCGTCGTCTCGTAGGTGACGCCGGTCAGTCCGCCGCCATGCCACATCAACAGCGGATATTTCCCTTTGCGTTCCTTCGGCAGGAAGTACTGAACGTACATCGCCTCGACCTGATACTGGCCGTTGGGATCAAATTTGGCCGGCACACCACCGGCGCCGAGCACGACTTCCTTGATCGGCTTCCCCGAAATTTCGACGACGCGGCCGCCGACGTGAAACGAGCCCATGCCGCGCAGCACGATCGGTTCCTGCGAACCTTGAGCCAGTGCGGGAGGCGCGAGCATGGCCAGACTGAGTATCACTCCTGCGATGAGCAACATCACGTTTCTCCTCGACGCTTGGCGTCCTTGCAGAGTCTGCCTCATCTAGAGCGCTCGCGCCTTTTTTGCGAAATCGGCCAGCGTCTGCCGCAACGCTTGCGGGCTCGTCACGCGCTGCGCAAACGCGAGCCGCAGCGCCTGCCGGCCGAGTTGCAAGTCGAGGCCATCCGGATCGCATCCGACGCAGCGCCATTCGCCGTCACGACCGCCGAGCAGGCGCGTTGCATAAAGGCGCAGAGTTTCGGCATGGTCGTCGTTCATGTGCTTCACCGCGCTTTCCTCAGTCGCAATCATTTCGTCGGCGCCTGAGATGTCGGTGAGAATTTCAGCGGCATCGAGATCGTCGATGCGGCCGAACCCGGCGACGAGATGCACGGCCCGGATCGTCATGCGATAAAAGGCGAAGTCGCCGAACCCGGCAAACATGTAGGCATCCGGATGACGCGCGAGGTAACGCCGCCGCGCGGCGGCATCGTCCGTCACCTCGACGGCGCCCATCAACATGATGCGCGCGCCCTCGAGCGGATCGCCCTCTTTGCGCTCGTCGAGCATCAACGACACGCGGCGATCGGCGAGCAGATTTTTCGTATGCAATGCGAGCCGCGACAGCAGAAACAGCGGCGCGCCGTCCGCAGCGGTCGCGACGTTCACCAGCGAACAATACGGATCGCCGGAGCCGGCCATGAGCGTCGCCAATGCGCCGCTCCGACCCTCGCGCAAGAGCTTCTTGGCGGTGCTGCGCGCATCGAACGGCCGATCCGGCGTCATTCCTGAAGTCCCAGCGTTAACGATTGGCAAGGTCGTCCGATCTTTGGCGCTTCGGGGTTGAATTCGCAACAGAATCGCATAGTTGTTGCAAAGTAGTCACATTTCGGCCCACGTTGCCGGGCTCAACGACAAGCGGGATACCGTCTCGGATCAGAGGGGCTTCATGCCGACAATCGCTCTCGTCGACGACGACCGCAATATTTTGACGTCGGTGTCGATCGCGCTCGAAGCGGAAGGCTACCGCATCATGACGTACACTGACGGCGCGTCCGCGCTCGACGGCTTCAAGACGTCGCCGCCTGATCTCGCCATCCTCGATATAAAGATGCCGCGCATGGACGGGATGGAGACGCCGCGCCGCATGCGGCAGAAAACCGATATTCCCGTGATCTTCCTCACCTCGAAGGACGAGGAGATCGACGAACTGTTCGGGCTCAAGATGGGCGCCGACGATTTCATCCGCAAACCGTTTTCGCAGCGCTTGCTGGTCGAGCGCGTGAAGGCGGTGCTGCGCCGCGTCTCCCCGAAAGACGGCACCAGCGCCACGGCGGCCCCGAAGGCCGAGGACCAGAAAGCGCTCGAGCGGGGCAATCTGTTGATGGACCCCGAGCGTCACACTTGTACCTGGAAGAACAAGCCGGTGACGCTGACCGTGACCGAATTCCTGATCCTGCAGGCGCTGGCGAGCCGTCCGGGCGTGGTCAAGAGCCGCAATGCGCTCATGGACGCGGCCTATGACGACCAAGTCTACGTGGACGACCGCACCATCGACAGCCACATCAAGCGGCTGCGCAAGAAGTTCAAGGCGGTGGACGACGCCTTCGACATGATCGAGACGCTCTACGGGGTGGGTTACCGGTTCAAGGAAGTCTGATCGGCGGCCGGTTCGGGACTCTATCCCGAATGTGATAGGCCACCGATTGGCCTGGGCGCAGGGTTGCGCTACGGTCTTGTTTCAGAACGATGTTTTCCGACGGCCGGTAACCATCCCGGCGTGGATTGTTTGATTACGGCGGGGGAATGAAGCCGCGCGGGGCGGCCGGCGAACACCACGATCACGGACGGACGCGACCAGGTGCTCGATCGAACCATTGAAATGAACACGACTCTCGCCGAGGTCGAACGTCCCGGCGAGGAGGACGTGCGCGCCGAACCGGCGAGCGTGCATTCGCTGGCGCATCGCGCGTGGCATTTCTTCCTGAGCCAGACTTTCTCCAGCCTCACGCGGCGCATCGTGTTCCTCAACGTCGCCGGCCTGCTCGCGCTGGTGATGGGCATTCTCTATCTGTCGCAGTTCCGGCTGACCCTGATCCAAGCGCGCACCGACAGCATGAAGGTGCAGGGGGAAATCATAGCCAGCGCGATCGCCGCGCAGGCTAACATCGACACCAACACGATCACCGTCTCGCCCGAGCAGCTGATGGGCCTGCCACCGGGCCAGAACTACGGGTCGGTCGACGACTTCATGGACTTCTCCATCAATCCCGAGCGGATCGGACCGCTGTTGCAGCGGCTGGTCATGCCGACGAAGACCCGTGCGCGGGTCTACGATCGCGACGGTTCGCTCATCCTCGACACGCGCTTGTTCGATCCCTCCGGCAAGCTGCTGCGGTCCGATCCGCCGGTCGACGCGCAGCGGCCGGGATTGTTCGAGCGCGCCTGGATTGCGCTGCGTGGCTGGCTCGGGCGCGGCGACCTGCCGCTCTACCGCGAACTGCCGGACGGCACGGGATATCAGGAGGTCGCCCTGGCGCTCGCCGGACACACCACCTCGACGCTGCGCGCCACCGAGCGCGGCGAGGTGATCGGCTCGGTCGCGGTGCCGGTGAAACGTTTGAACAACGTGCGCGGCGCGCTTCTGTTGACGACCGAGCGCGGCGACACCGAGCATATCATGGGCGTGGAACGGGCCGCGGTGTTCAAGGTGTTTCTGGTCGCGGCCGTCGTGATGGTGGTGCTCTCGGTGTTTCTCGCCGGCACCATCGCGGATCCGGTGCGCCGGCTTGCCGCCGGCGCCGAGAGCGTGCGCCGGCGGATCCGCTCGCGCGTGGAAATCCCCGATTTCACCGACCGGCGCGACGAGATCGGCCATCTGTCGGGCGCGTTGCGCGAGATGACCCGCGCGCTTTACACGCG
>JAFAQJ010000308.1 GCA_019246455.1 Pseudolabrys sp. | reverse complement strand
CAGTTGGGCATCACGTAAGTGATGATGCGGCCTTTGGGATAGACCGACTCGGCAACGCGGTGATTGTGGTTGCCCGAAATGATGATCGGGTTTCCGTTCGCGTCGACGCCGCTGACGACACCGACGTGGCCACCGCCGTGGCGGCCCATCACCGCAATGGCGCCGACCGCCGGCCCCGCCACGCGGGTACCATAACGCGCATAACCTCTCGCGAGATTACCGCCGCCGGCATGCCCCGTGCGCTTGAGCACCATGTCCATGAACGCGCCGCACCACAGGCTGGAACGCCCGGTGGGGTTACCGCCGATATAGCGGCGCGCTTCGTCGACCAAATTGCCCGAGCCCGCGACGACATCTGGCTGGCGGCCATGTTCAACAGATGCTTCCGCTGGCGATGCGTCTGCGCGCGCCGCAACGGCTTCCGCCGGAATATTGCCTGTCACTTGGGGCTCGGCTCCGGTTGGCCGCGATGTGGCGCCCGCCAATGGTTTGATACGCGCCACGTGGTGAGAACGGCCGTGACGGGGCTTGGCGAGAGCCTGGGTTGTACAAGCCGCCAAGGTGACGCCGCACAGGGCGAGCGCCAGTCGTTTCTTAAAAGGACTCATGATTTGGTCCCCCTCCTTCATAGCAATCGAAGTTCCCTTGGCAGGACTGTTGCCAAGATCGAAGGCGCTATTCGAGATGAAATGGGGCGGCTTTGTGATGATCTAGTGAATAAGGGTTATGACATACCTGCCATGACCACATTAATATTCGTTACCAAAGTCGAAGATCTGACGAATACAGGCAAGCACGTTGGACATACTTGCCAACAATGCGTTGTATTGAAAAAACGACTCCGCAACATGGCGCTGCAAGTCGTCGCGCTGTAGCCGCACGGTAAATGGCGTGCCTAGCGCGTCGCTTTCCTGCTCAACAGGAAGACCGCTTGTTCGCCGAACAAATTCCAGAACCACCACGGCGCATTCAACCGAAGCGGACTTCCGGAAGCAGTAAACGCCACGGACTTTTCCATCTCGGCGCCGATTTCGGTGCAGAGCTGACGGAAATCCTTGATGGTGCAGTGATGCAGATTCGGCGTGTCGTACCAGCTGTACGGCAGAATGTCGGTGCGCGGCATATGACCGGCAAATAACAGCTGAAAACGCACCGACCAGTAACCGAAGTTCGGAAACGATACGATCGCACGCCTTCCGATCCTCAGCATGTGCTCGAGCACGACGCGCGGTCGCAGCGTCGCCTGCAGGGTTTGCGACAGGATGACGTAGTCGAAAGCGTCGTCCGGATAATCGGCGAGATCGGTATCGGCGTCGCCCTGGATCACGGCGAGGCCTTTTGCGACGCATTCATTGACGCCCTCGCGCGACAATTCGATACCGCGCCCGTCGACACCGCGCATGTTGGCAAGGAGCCGCAGCAGCTCGCCGTCGCCGCAGCCGACGTCGAGCACCTTGGCGCCCTGATCCACGATCTGCGCGACCGTCAAAAGATCGACGCGACCGACCGCAGGACGTGTCTGTCCACTCGGCGGGAGACTCATGCGCTATGTCCTCAGCCCACGCGCCCGGCCGGCGCCGTCGAGGAAGCCGCGAACGATCGCGAACATCTCCGGCTCGTCGAGCAGGAACGCGTCATGGCCCTTGTCGGTGACAATCTCCGCGAACGAAACGCGGGCTCCGGCCGCGTTGAGGGCGTGCATCGTCGAGCGCGATTCCGACGTCGGGAAAAGCCAGTCTGACGTGAACGAAATCAGGCAGAAGCGCGTCTGCGCCCCCTTGAAGGCATTCGCCAGGATACCGCCATGGTCGGCGGCAAGGTCGAAATAATCCATCGCGCGCGTCAGGTAGAGATAGCAATTGGCGTCGAAGCGCTCGACGAAAGTAATACCCTGGTGACGCAGATAAGATTCGACTTCGAAGTCCGCATCAAATGAAAAGGTCGGATTGCTGCGGTCCTGGAACCGCCGGCCAAACTTTCGATGCAACGCGGCGTCCGACAGATAGGTAATGTGTGCACCCATGCGCGCGACCGCGAGGCCGCGACGCGGATCGCCGCCCTCGGTGAGATAGCGGCCGCCGTTCCATTCGGGATCGGCCATGATCGCCTGCCGGCCGACTTCATGGAATGCGATATTCTGCGCTGAATGACGTGTTGAACAGGCGATCGGTACCGCCGCGAACACGCGTTGCGGATAGCTCGCCGCCCATTCCAGAACCTGCATGCCGCCCATCGAACCGCCGATCACGGCAAAGACACTGTCGAT
>JAFAQJ010000306.1 GCA_019246455.1 Pseudolabrys sp. | reverse complement strand
CCGCGCTCGATACTTCGACAGTTCGCGCACTTGCATGGGCGTTTGCTCATCGCCTTCCTCGTTGGACTCGCCATCCTCGCGTTGCTGCTTGCGTTGCCCGACATTCGATGGCGCATGCCGACCAAGTTGCTTACGAGCTGGGATGCTTTCGCCCTTCTCTATCTCGTGCTGGTGCATATCGTGGTGGGCAGCAAAAGAGGCGTCGATCACATCCGCACCCGCGCCGCCGAGGAAGATCAGGGCGCCATCGCATTGCTGATCCTGAGTTGCGCGGCGGCGCTCGCGGCGCTCGGCGCCATCGTGGCGGAGTTGGGTGGCCTTGAAAAAGAAACTCTTCCTGATGTCCACGTCGCGTTGGCGATCCTAACCATCTTCTTGTCTTGGGCCTTCGTGCACACGATCTTCGCGCTGCATTACGCCCATGAATATTACGGCCAGGGGCGCGACCGCGAGAGGGGCGGGCTCAAATTTCCCGGCGACCGGCCGCCGGATTATTGGGATTTTCTTTATTTCTCCCTGGTGATCGCGATGACCTCGCAGGTGTCCGACGTGCAAATCACCAGTCGATCGGTGCGCCGCATCGCGCTGATGCACGGCGCGTTGTCGTTTTTCTTCAACCTCGGCATCCTGGCGCTTTCGATCAATCTGGTTTCCAACGTGATCTGACGCGATGGCGGCCACGTTCCAGACCTTTCTATTCATGCTGGCCGTGCTGGCCGGTGTCGCCGTGCTGGCTAAAAGACTGCGGATGGCCCCCTCGATCCTGCTGGTGATCGCCGGCACCGCCATCGCCTTCATACCCGGTCTGCCCCGCATCGAGCTTGCGCCCGAGGTCGTGCTGCTGCTGATCTTGCCGCCGCTGATCTACTCGGCCGGCGTCTCGATGAGCTGGCGCGATTTCCGCTTCAACCTGCGGCCGATTTTTCTGCTGGCGTTCGGTTGCGTGATCTTCACGACCTGCGCCGTCGCTGCCGCCGCTCACTACATTCTCGGCTTCGAATGGGCCGTCGGCTTCCTGCTCGGCGCCATTATTTCACCAACCGATGTGGTGGCACCGCTCGCGATTGCACGAAAGATGGGCTTGCCGCGCCGGCTCGTCGTGGTCCTCGAAGGCGAAGGACTGGCAAACGACGCGACCGCTCTGGTCCTCTACCGTTTCGCGGTCGTCGCCGTCAGCACCAGCACGTTTTCGCTAAGCCATGCCGCCGGAACCTTCGTCCTGATCGTGGTGGGCGAATTGATCTATGGCGTTGCCGTCGGCTGGCTCAGCCTGCGACTGCGCCACTGGGCGCAAGAACCTCGCGTCGAAATCACGCTGTCGTTGATGACGCCCTTTCTCGCCTTTTGGGTGCCATATGAGCTGGGCGGATCGGGCGTGCTCGCGACGGTGTCGTGCGGCCTCTATGTGAGCTGGATCGGACCGCGATTGATCCCGTCGGCGACGCGGCTGCAAGGCATCTTCTTTTGGGATTTGCTGGTTTACCTGATTGAAGGCGTCGTATTTCTCGTGACCGGCCTCGAAACGCGCGTGCTGGTCGAACAGTCGCATAATTTCGTAGTCGCTGAGCTGGTTGGCGCGACCATATGGATGACGGCAATCGTCATTGCCGCGCGCTACGTCTGGGTATTTCCTGCCACCTACCTGCCGCGGTGGCTGTCGCCGGCACTCGCCAAGCGCGACCCGTCGCCGACGTGGCGGACGACGTTTTTCATCGCCTTCACCGGCTTGCGCGGCGTCGACTCGCTCGCCGTTGCGCTCGCCATTCCCTATACCATTGCCAGCGGGGCACCTTTCCCGCATCGCGATCTCATTCTGTTCGTGACCTTCGGCGTCATCGTGGTGACGATCATTGGGCAAGGCCTTGTCCTGCCGACAGTCGCGCGCTCGCTCGGGCTGTCAAAGGCAGGGCTCAATGAGCGGCGGCACGAGCAAAAAGTCGAGATCAAGGTCCGGCGGCAGGCGCTTGGCATTGCTCTCAAGCGTCTGGAAAAGATCATCGGCCGCAAGAAGTTGCCAAAAGACGTCGTCGAGCACTTGCGAATCCGCCACGTCAGTCGCATCGGACAGCTGCCCGACGACATGGAGGACGGTCTCGCGCACCGCCGGCAAACCGCCGAGCTCAAGCAGGACCTGATCAACGTCGAGCGCGACTTCATCTATGAGCTGTTGCGCGATGGCAAGATCACCGACGAAGCGCGGCGACGGATCGAATACGAGCTCGATCTTGAGGAGGCTAGCCTCGCCAATCGCCGCGAAAGCGACGGCGGCTGGCTCTAGCTTATTCGGCAGCGCGGGCGCTCGGCCCGAAGCGCTTGGCGATGTAGTCCACCACCATCGTTTTGAAGTCGTCGGTCAAGGTGGCGCCGCGCAAGGTCGCGACCTTCTTGCCGTCGACAAATACCGGCGCGGTCGGCTGCTCGCCGGTGCCGGGCAGCGAGATGCCGATGTCGGCATGCTTCGATTCGCCCGGGCCGTTCACGATGCAGCCCATCACCGCGACGTTGAGAGTCTCGACGCCAGGATACTGCTTCTTCCATTCCGGCATCGAGGTGCGGATGAAGTTCTGCACGTCGGCGGCGAGTTCCTGGAACGTCGTCGAGGTAGTGCGGCCGCACCCGGGACACGCAGCGACCAGGGGCACGAAGGTGCGCAAGCCCATCGTCTGCAGCAGTTCCTGTGCGACCTTCACTTCGAGCGTGCGGTCACCATTGGGCTCCGGCGTTAGCGAGATGCGAATGGTGTCGCCGATCCCTTGTTGCAACAGCACGCCCATCGCCGCGGACGAGGCGACGATGCCCTTCGAACCCATGCCGGCCTCGGTGAGGCCGAGGTGCAGCGCATAGTCGCAGCGCCGCGCAAGCTCGCTGTAACACGCAATCAGATCCTGAACCGCGGAGACCTTGCAAGACAGGATTATGCGGTTCTTCGGCAGCCCGATCTCTTCGGCGCGCGCCGCGGACAACAGCGCTGACTGCACCATCGCTTCATGCGTGACCTCGCGCGCGTCCTTCGGATTCGGCGAGAGTGTATTCTCGTCCATCAATCTCGTGAGCAATTCCTGATCGAGCGAGCCCCAGTTGACGCCGATGCGCACCGGCTTGCCGTGCTTGATTGCCATTTCGACGATCTGGGTGAATTGCGGGTCACGCTTGTTCTTGAAGCCGACATTGCCGGGATTGATGCGGTACTTGTCGAGCGCTTCGGCGCACCCCGGATGATCGGTGAGCAGCTTGTGGCCGATGTAGTGGAAATCGCCGACGATCGGCACAGTGACGCCGATCTTGAGCAGCCGCTCCTTGATTTTCGGTACGGCCGCAGCGGCCTCGTCGCGATCGACGGTGACACGCACGATCTCGGAGCCGGCAGCGGCCAGCGCGGCGACCTGGCGCACCGTGGAGTCGACGTCGGCGGTGTCGGTGTTGGTCATCGACTGCACGACGATCGGCGCGCCTCCGCCGACCGTAACGCCGCCGACATTGACGGAGACCGTTTTATGCCTGTGCTGGATCATGAAACTCTAACCTCGGGCACCTTTTAACATCGCAAGTGGCCGGAAAGTTGCAACTTTTATGACATCAGGCGACGCGGCAATGCGCGCAAACGCCTGTAATTTCAATGACGGGCGTCTTCGGGGCAAATCCTGCGGCTCGCGCGGCAGTTTTGATGCTATCCGACACCGAGCCGCCCGCAGCCTCGCCGACCGAGCCGCAGCGGTCGCAAATCAGGAAGACCACCGGCGCACCGCTGTCATGATTGTGCGCGCAAGCGACGAAGGCGTTGCGGCTCTCGATGCGATGAACAAGCCCGTTGTCGCGTAGGAAATCGAGCGCGCGATAGATCGTAATCGGCGCGGGTTTGGCGCCACGCCGGCCGAGCTTGTCGATCAATTCGTAGGCGCCAAGCGGCGCGTGGCTCGCCAGCAGCGCTTCCAGAACGCGGCGGCGGATCGGCGTGAGACGCTGCGCCCGCCTGGTGCAGACCGCCTCGGCCTGCGCCATCGCATCGCTCGAGCATCGCGTGTGGTCATGACCCGGCGCGTGAAAGATCGCGCGTGACGATGCTCGCTCTGTGGCTTTTCTCATGACGACTGCCTACCGCGAAATGCTGATCTGCTCCGTACAAATATATATTGCACCGCAATAAAAATAAGAGCACGGTCCCGGCCGAAAATTCCGGCATTTGGCGAGGTTTTCATGAAAGGCAAGGCTGCCCTCGTCACCGGCTCGACCTCCGGTATCGGGCTTGCGATCGCGCGGGCATTCGCCGCGCAAAGCGTCAACGTGATGCTCAACGGCTTCGGTGAGGCGGCGGCGATTGAGCAATTGCGTGCCGGGCTCGAAAAAGAGTTCGGCGTCAAGGCGCGCTACAACGGCGCCGACATGTCGAAGCCAGCCGAGATCGCCGCGTTGGTGAAAGCGACCGAAAAGGAGTTCGGCTCGCTCGACATCCTGGTCAACAACGCCGGCATCCAGCACGTCGCCAAGATCGAGGATTTCCCGATCGACAAGTGGGACGCGGTGATCGCGATCAACCTGTCGTCGTCGTTCCACACGATGCGCGCCGCGATCCCCGGCATGAAGGCGCGCAAATGGGGCCGCATCATCAACATCGCGTCGGCGCATGGCTTGGTCGCGAGCGGCGAGAAGGGCGCCTACGTCGCCGCGAAGCACGGGCTTGTCGGCCTCACCAAAGTCGCGTCAATCGAGACGGCGAACTCCGGCATCACCTGCAATGCGATCTGCCCCGGGTGGGTGCTCACGCCACTGGTGCAGAAACAGATCGAAGCGCGCGCGCAACAGAGCGGACAAACCGTCGAACAGGCGAAGATCGCGCTGTTGTCGGAGAAGCAGCCCATGCACCAGTTCTCGACACCGGAAGGGATCGGCGCGCTCGCGGTGTTCCTGGCGGGCGCCGCCGCCTCGACTATCACGGGGTCCGCCTATTCGATTGACGGCGGCTGGACGGCGCAGTGATCTCGCTCCTCGCGAGGGCGTTCAAAGGCGGCGAGCGGCCCGGCGCGGGCGCGACCAAGCGCATCAATCTGGCGCTGCAAGGCGGCGGCGCGCACGGCGCCTTCACTTGGGGCGTGCTCGACCAACTGCTAGACGATGGCCGGCTGACGGTCGATGGCATTTCGGGAACATCCGCCGGCGCGGTCAACGCCGTGATGCTCGCGGACGGCTTGGCGCGCGGCGGCTCTGACGAAGCTCGCAAGCGGCTCGACGATTTCTGGCGCGCGGTAAGCGTCGGCGGTGACTTGCCCGCTGTGCAGCGCGCGGTGATGGACCGGCTGTTCTCGCTGCTGCCGAGCGGCTCGTCACCGGCGCAGACCTGGCTCTCCGCGTGGTCGGGGTTCTTTTCGCCGTACGATCTCAACCCGCTGAACATCAATCCGCTCAAGGACCTGATCGAGCGCTTTGTCGACTTTAATGGGCTGCGCGCAGGCGAGCGCGAATTGTTCGTCGCCGCGACCAACGTGCAGACGGGGCAACTGCACGTCTTCACCCGCACCAATCTTTCGGCGGAGGCGGTGATGGCGTCGGCGTGCCTGCCCGC
>JAFAQJ010000201.1 GCA_019246455.1 Pseudolabrys sp. | reverse complement strand
GCATCATTGCGAAACTTATGGTTAACAGCCGGTAAAGACAGGTTCACTGCGCGGTCGCGCGTTTCTTTTGCGCCACAGCCGACACCGATTGGTTAGCGGGGTCTTAACCCCCTCGCCCCTATTGTCTCGAAGTCCTTGGGGTGCGGGCATTTCTCCGCTGGCGGCGTATTGGCAACATGGTGTCGAGTTCTGTTCAGCGTAAGGTTACGGCGCCCACCGCCCCGGCCGGCGGTCGATCGCCTTTCGTGCGGCTCAACGAACTTCTCGCCGACATAAAACCTGGGAAAAGCCCAATCAGCCTCGCAGTCGGTGAGCCGCAACATCCCATTCCGAATTTTGTCGGGTCGGTGATTGCAAAGCATCTCGGCGATTTCGGTCGCTATCCCGCGAACAAAGGCACCGAACCGTTTCGTAACGCCGTCGCCGGCTGGCTCGAGCGCCGTTACAAACTCAATCGCGCGATCGACCCCGAATCCGAAGTGCTCGTCCTGTCCGGCACGCGCGAAGGTCTGTTTCTGGGTTGCCTCGCGGCGGTTCGTCACGTCCCGCCGCGCGCCGGCAAGCCCGCGGTACTGATTCCCAATCCATTTTACGCGGCCTATTCCGCGGGCGCGGCGGGTGCGGGTTGCGAGCCGGTCTATCTGCCGGCGCGCAAAGAGTCCGGATTTCTGCCCGATCTCAACGCGCTGCCACAAGATTTGCTCGCGCGCACGGCCGTCTTCTTCCTGTCCTCACCATCGAACCCGCAGGGCGCGGTAGCCGATCGCACCTATCTGACCCGATTGCTCGGCATCGCACGTCAGCACGGCTTCATGATTTTCGCGGACGAGTGCTACAGCGAAATCTACAGCGACGATCCACCCGCCGGCATGTTTGATGTCGCTGAAGGCAACTACGCGAATGTCATCATCTTTCATTCGCTGTCGAAGCGCTCGAGCCTTCCGGGGCTGCGCGTGGGATTTGCTGCCGGCGACAAAGCGTTCCTCGCGGGATTCCTTGAATTGCGCAACATCGCTGCGCCGCAAGTTCCGGTGCCGCTGCAGCATGTGGCCGTCGCGGCCTATGATGACGAAACGCACGTCGAAGAAAACCGCGCGTTCTACCACGCCAAATTCGATCTCGCCGATCAGATCATTGGCAATCGCTACGGTTACAGGCGGCCGGACGGCGGTTTCTTTCTATGGCTCGACGTCAGCGCCTTCGGCGGCAGCGAAACTGTGACCAAGAGACTATGGAACGAGGCTGGCGTGCGCGTCGTACCCGGCTGCTATCTCGCACGCGAGCAAGCCGACGGTTCAAATCCGGGCGAAGGCTATATCCGCGTCGCCATGGTTCAAGACAAGCAACTTACCGCCGAAGCACTGCACCGCCTCGTCGACACTTTGGGTTAAGACAATGTCAGCAATCGACCGCAGTCTCGATGCCGTCGCCTTCGTCTCGGATCATTTCCGCGACATTCTGCACCGCCGCCTGCGCGAACTGCTGGGCCTCGCCTTGATGACAATGGCATTGATCGGCGCCATCGCCTTGGCGACCTGGTCAGTGCAGGATCCGTCGCTGAGCCACGCCAACAGCGCACCGACCCACAATCTGCTCGGCACGCCGGGCGCGATCGCTGCCGACCTGCTGATGCAGTTGTTCGGGCTGGCCGCCGTCGCACTGCTCTTGCCCTTCGGCATGCTCGGCTGGCGGCTGATGTCGCATCACCCGCTCGGCAATAAATGGCGGCATCTTGGCTGGTTGCCTATCGCGCTGTTGTCGGCGGCTTTCGCGTCATGCCTGCCATTGACGAAATCGTGGCCGCTGCCGAGCGGGCTTGGCGGTGTCATCGGAGACGCGCTGCTTAAGATTCCGGCTCTCATTCTGCGCGCGCCGCTTGCAGGATTCGAGCTTGTCATCGCGGCGTCGGTTCTCGTTATTGCGGCGGCCGCCACGTTCCTGGTCACCGCCGGCTGGCGTTGGCCAAGCAAGGACGAGCGCCGCATGGCGCGCCGCGTCGAGCCGAAGTTCGAGGAGCGGGACGAATTCGAGGACGACCGAGATCAGGCCTGGTTCGGCAATTGGCTCGGCATGATGACGCACGCGCTGCTCAGCGCCAGAGCGCGGATTGCGCGGCGCTTGCGTGGCGCGCCGGACACCCAACGCATGATGCCCGCCGCGCCTCGCAGCCAACGCACGGAACCTCGCTTCGATGGCACGGCGCGGCGTTACGCCGTCCCGGTTGAAGAAGAAATCGACGACCCGGTCGAATCCGAAGAGACGCCAACACCGCGGCGTCGGGCAGTGGCACGTCCGGCGCGCCGTTCCTCGAGCGGCTACGAACTGCCATCGATCGATCTCCTCGCCAAGCCGAAGTCGATCGGGCAGACGTTGAGCGCCGACCAGATTCAGGCCAACGCCGTCGCGCTCGAAAGTGTATTGCAGGACTTTGGCGTACGCGGCGAAATCATCAACGCCCGGCCCGGTCCGGTCGTCACGCTTTACGAGCTTGAGCCCGCGCCGGGCATTAAATCGTCGCGGGTGATCGGTCTAGCGGACGATATCGCGCGCTCGATGAGCGCCGTGTCGGCGCGCGTCGCCGTCGTCTCCGGCCGCAACGCCATCGGCACCGAATTGCCGAACCCGACGCGCGAGAAAGTCTATTTCCGCGAGCAACTTTCAAGCGACGAATACATCAATACCGCGGCGAAGCTACCATTGTGCCTCGGCAAGACCATTGGCGGCGAGCCGGTAATCGTCGATCTCGCTCGCATGCCGCATCTGCTAATCGCCGGCACAACCGGCTCGGGCAAGTCGGTCGCCATCAACACAATGCTGCTATCGCTGCTCTACAAGCTGCGGCCG
>JAFAQJ010000155.1 GCA_019246455.1 Pseudolabrys sp. | reverse complement strand
CACTGTTCCGCGCACATGCGGCTCAGCGTTGAATTCGGCTTTGAGCTTTTGGCCCGAGCCGCCGGTGCCCGTGCCCTGCGGGCAACCGGTCTGGGCCATGAATCCTTCGATTACGCGATGAAACACAATGTCGTCGTAAAAGCCTTGATTGACGAGTTCCTTGATGCGCGCAACGTGCTTAGGCGCGATCTGTGGCAGCATTTCAATCACCACCCTGCCCTTGGTGGTGTCGAGGATCATGGTGTCTTCTGGCTTGGCCATAGTCTCAACTCTCTCCCAAATTATTTCATATCAGCAGCGACTTGCACCTTCAGCATCTTGTCCGGATCAGTAACCGCACCGCTCTGCGAGCCCGGCGGCGCCTTTTTGAGCTTATCAACGTTCTCCATGCCGGACACGACTTCCCCGATCACCGTGTACTGATTGTTGAGGAATGATGCTTCAGCGAAGCAGATGAAGAATTGCGAGTTCGCCGAGTTTGGATCACTCGCCCGCGCCATTCCAACCGTGCCTCGCTTGAATGGCACACCGGAGAACTCAGCGCGCATGTTTGGATATTTCGAGCCCCCGGTACCATTGAAATTTTGGCCGTCGCCGGTCTGCGCCATGAACCCGTCCATCACGCGATGGAATGGCACGTTGTTGTAATAACCCTCGCGCGCCAGTTGCTTCAGTCGCGCCGCGTGCTGGGGCGCGAGATCATTGCGAAGTTTGACGACCACCCGCCCTTTCGTCGTGTCGATCACCAACACGTTCTGCGGATCGACGCCGGCCGGCAGCTTTGGCGGCTCCGCCCAGGCGGGCAACGCACAGACGAGCGCGAGCAAAAGAGCTGCGATGCGGATCATGGAATCTCCAGACTGAACTACATTCAGGCCTTGGCGAATTTCTTCTTCAGGCGCGCCGCGACCTGTGACGGAACGAAGGCAGATACGTCTCCACCCATGCCTGCGATCTGACGCACGAGTGTGGCCGTGATCGGGCGAAACTCAGGGGAGGCCGGAAGGAACACGGTTTGCACCTTGGGTGCCATCTCGGCGTTCATCCCGGCCATCTGCATTTCGTAGTCGAAATCGGTCGCGTCGCGCAGACCCCGGATCAATAGCGTTGCTCCCACGCGCTTGGCTGTCGCAACGACGAGATCCGAGAACGTGATGCAGGAGTACTTGCAACCGGCCTTGCGCGCGATTGGTCCGCAGGTCTGCTCGAGCATGTCGAGTCTGTCAGCAACCGAGAACAGCGGCGCTTTTCCGGGATGCACGCCAATTGCCAGGACAAGTCTGTCTGCCAGGCGCGCCGCCTGGCGCACGACATCGAGGTGGCCGTTGGTAACGGGGTCGAAAGAGCCAGCATAAAGGGCAGTTCGCGCCATTTGTCGGGTCTACCCTGCCGGTTCCACCCTCGCAAGACGTACCGAATGTTCGATTTTGAACCTTTTCGTCCGCCGCGCGTCTCAATGACAACAGGCTAACACAGGGCCACGTCAGGGACAGGCGCATGATCAGGACATTTGCCGCGGTCGTATTTGCAGCCGTCGTCGCCGGATGGATCGCTGGATTTCCGGTGTTAATCGAGCCGGTTTCAGCGACTTCGACCTTTGGTGTCCAACCGATTGCGGCACCGGCTTGCCCCTATCGGGGTTGGCCTTATCGCAATTGCGCGAGCGGGGAACTGCACTCCCCGCGTCTCGTTACCACGGATCGGTTGGAATGATCACACGGGACGGCGCGCCAACGATAGCCAAATGCCGCCGCCAATCAAAACCGCGCCTGAAATTCGATCAAGCAGCCGATTGTGCTTGGGCTTGAGAAACCACGCCCGGCCGTAACCGGCGAGTACGCCCCAGCCGGAATCTAGCGCACCACCGATGACGATCGAGGCGGCGCACATCACCAGAAGCTGATGGCCGACCGGCAGCGTTTTATCGATGAACTGCGGCAGAAACGCTGTAAAGAATGCGATCGACTTCGGGTTGGTCATCGCGACAATGAAGCCGCGCCACGCGAACACATGGCCGCCGGGCGTCGTCGCCTCGCTTGCCTTGCCGGCGTGGCGCCACGCCTGAATGCCGAGCCACAAAAGATAGGCCGCGCCGGCCCAGCGCATCATCTCGAATACTTCGGCCGACGTTTTCAAAATCCAAGACAGGCCGAGCGAAATAAATAGCAGCAATAACGCGTTGCCTGTTGTCGCGCCGAGCACTGTGAGCAACGCCGCAGGAATACCGCGCCGCGCGCCGGTGGTGACTACGAGCGTCACGATCGGTCCAGGAGTGAGAAAAAGTACAACAGTGATGAGAAGGAATGCAGAAAATAGCGTCCAGTTCATCAGTCTTCTTCCGTCTCCTCGGAGAGTCGCTCAACCGAGACGACTTTCTCGTCTTCAGCGGTGTGAAATACGATCACGCCTTGCGTAGAGCGGCCCGCGATGCGGATGCCATCGACGGCAGTGCGAATAAGCTTGCCGCCGTCGGTCACCAGCATGATTTGGTCGCTTTCTTCGACCGGGAAAGACGCAACCAGCGGCCCATTCTTGGCCGTGATTGACATTGCGACGATGCCTTTGCCGCCTCGGCCGGTCGTCCGGTATTCGTAAGACGACGTGCGCTTGCCGTACCCCTTCTCTGAGATGGTCAACACGAACTGTTCGGCGGCAGACATCTCCACGTATCGCTTCTCTCCGAGCTCGATGCCGCCCGTCGTTGCCTCTTCGCCCTCGGTCGACGCTTCCTCGTCTCCCTCGCCGCGTCGGACGGCGTTAGCTCGTTTGAGATAGGCGGCGCGCTCTTCTGAATTGGCGTCGGCGTGCCGCAGGATCGTCATAGAGATGACTTTATCGCCATCGGCCAGCGTAATCCCGCGCACCCCGCGCGATGTGCGTCCCTGGAAAATACGCACGTCATCAACCGGAAAGCGGATGCACTGACCGCCGTTGGCCGTAAGAAGGACATCTTCTTTTTCGGTACAAATCTGAACGTCAACGATCGCTTCGCCATCTTCGAGTTTCATGGCGATAATGCCCGACGGCCGCACGTCGACGAAATCGGATAGCTTGTTCCGGCGGACCGTTCCGCTGGTGGTCGCAAACATGACGTCGAGATCGGCCCAGGTCTTTTCATCTTCCGGCAGCGGCATGATCGTGCTGATGATCTCGCCCTCCTGAAGCGGAAGAATATTGATCAACGCTTTGCCTCGCGCTTGGGGCGCCGCAATTGGCAGACGCCAAACCTTTTCTTTGTAGACCTTGCCGCGCGAAGAGAAATAGAGAACCGGCGCGTGCGTTGAGGCGACGAAAAGCCGCGCAACGAAATCTTCTTCGCGGGTCTGCATGCCGGCGCGCCCTTTGCCGCCACGACGCTGGGCCCGATAGGTCGATAGAGGGACGCGCTTGATGTAGCCCTGATGCGAGACCGTAACGACCATGTCTTCGCGGGTAATCAGATCCTCTTCATCGACAACGCCGGTGTCCTCGGCAATCACCGTGCGTCGTGGCGTTGCAAATTCTTTTTTGACCGCGCCAAGCTCGTCCTTAATAATGGTCTGCACGCGCACGCGCGATCGTAAAATTTCCAGATAATCGCCGATCTCCGCCGCTAGTTTGTCCAATTCTTCCTTGATCTCGTCGCGGCCAAGCGCGGTAAGGCGCTGCAGACGAAGATCGAGGATTGCCTTCGCTTGTTCAGCCGACAGCTTGGCCGTTCCCTTGTCCGTGACGCGGTGGCGAGGGTCGTCGATCAAGGTCACCATCGTCGCGACGTCTTTCGCTGGCCAATCACGTTCCATCAACGCCTCACGGGCGGCGTTAGGGTCCTTTGCTCCGCGGATCAACTTGATGACTTCATCGATGTTAGCCACAGCGATGGCGAGACCGACCAGCACGTGAGCCCGTTCACGAGCCTTGCCGAGCAGGTACTTGGTTCGCCGAGAGACGACTTCTTCGCGGAACGAAATGAAGCTCTGCAGCAAATCCTTGAGCGTCATTACCAGCGGCCGGCCGCCGTCGAGCGCCACCATGTTGGCACCAAACGTCGATTGCAGCGGCGTGAAGCGATAAAGCTGGTTAAGAACGACGTCGGGCACCGCTTCGCGCTTCAACTCGATCACAACGCGGAAACCGTCACGATCGGACTCATCGCGCAAGTCGGCAACGCCGTCGATCTTCTTCTCGCGCACGAGCTCGGCAATGCGCTCGACCATCGCCGCCTTGTTCACCTGATAGGGAATCTCCGTGATGATGAAAGCTTCACGCTCCTTTCGAATCGTCTCGCTCTCGACCTTGCCTCGCATGACGATCGAGCCGCGCCCTTCTTTGTAGGCGCTATGGATGCCGGTGCGGCCAAGAATGACGCCGCCGGTCGGAAAATCGGGACCGGGCA
>JAFAQJ010000440.1 GCA_019246455.1 Pseudolabrys sp. | reverse complement strand
AACGTCGTCTCGGCGCCGAGCGTCGCCAAGGAGCGTGGCATCGTCATCGAGGAGACGACGCGCGAAGCCTCCGGCGACTACGAGAGCCTGATCACCGTCACGGTGGTGAGTCAGCAGCAGACCCGCTGGATCTCCGGCACCGTATTCGCCGATGGACGACCGCGCATCGTCAACATCAAAGGCATCCGCATGGACGCGGAGTTCGGTTCATCGATGATCTACATTACCAACCTCGACAAGCCGGGCTTCATCGGCAAGTTCTCGGGCACGATGGGCGACGCCGGTATCAACATCGCAACCTTTCATGTCGGCCGCGACAAACCGGGCGGCGATGCCATCGCGCTGATCGAGATCGACGGCGATCTGCCGGACGACGTGCTCGCCAAAGTGCGCGCGCTGCCGCAGGTTCAGCAGGCCAAGCCGCTGCGGTTCTAAATCCACAAGGAAAACAGCCATTTATGGGGCTGAGAGCGGCGGATTCCGCCGCACTTTGCCTTGCCTCCGACCCCTCCATCCTTTATCCGAAAGTGCACCGACCGGTCGGCGACCCGGCCTGTGCGTAAGAAGATCGGGCGCAAGGACTAACGTTAGATGGCCAATGTCGTGGTGGTCGGCTCCCAGTGGGGGGACGAAGGCAAAGGCAAGATCGTCGATTGGTTGTCGGAGCAGGCCGATATCGTCGTCCGCTTCCAGGGCGGCCATAACGCCGGCCACACGCTCGTCATCGGCAACCAGACCTTCAAGCTGTCGCTATTGCCATCCGGCGTAGTGCGCGACGGCAAGCTTTCGGTGATCGGTAACGGCGTGGTGGTCGATCCGCACGCACTGCTCAAGGAGATTGAGACGCTGAAGAAGCAGGGCGTCGATGTGACGCCTGAGCGCCTGCGCATCGCCGAGAATGCCGTACTCATTCTGCCGTTGCATCGCGAGCTTGATGCGCTGCGCGAGTCTGACGGCGCCAAGACGAAGATCGGCACGACCAAGCGCGGCATCGGTCCGGCCTACGAAGATAAAGTCGGCCGCCGCGCGATCCGCTTCATGGATCTGGCCGATTTGCCGTCGCTGCCGCCGAAGATCGAGCGGCTGCTCGCGCATCACAACGCGCTGCGCCGCGGGAGCGGACTTGCCGAATTCGACGCGAAAGCAATCTACGACGACCTCGCGGCGCTCGCGCCGAAGGTCTTGCCCTACATGGATTCGGTGTGGTCGTTGCTCGATGCGCGCCGCCGCGAAGGCAAACGTATTCTGTTCGAGGGCGCACAAGGCTCGCTGCTCGACATCGATCACGGCACGTACCCTTACGTGACGTCGTCGAACACGGTAGCGGCGCAGGCTGCGACCGGCTCGGGGCTCGGCCCGAACGCCATCGATTTCGTCCTCGGTATTTGCAAGGCCTACACGACGCGGGTCGGCGAGGGTCCATTCCCGACCGACCAGATGGACAACGATGTCGGCAAGACGCTCGGCGAGCGCGGCAGAGAATTCGGCGTCGTCACCGGCCGGCCGCGCCGTTGTGGCTGGTTCGATGCCGTGCTGGTGCGACAGACGGTGCTCACCAGTGGTATCGACGGGCTCGCGCTGACCAAGCTCGACATTCTCGACGGCTTTGCCGACCTCAAGGTCTGCGTCGGCTACAAGCTGGACGGCCGTATGATTGATTACTTACCCGCCGGCGAACACGCGCAGGCGCGAGTCGAACCGCTCTATGAGGTGATCGAGGGGTGGCAGGAGAAGACGGCCAATGCGCGGTCCTGGGCCGATCTTCCGGCCCAGGCAATAAAATATGTGCGGCGCATCGAGGAATTGGTCGGCTGCCCGGTTGTGCTGCTCTCCACGAGCCCGGAGCGTGAAGATACGATCCTAATGAAGAATCCGTTCGAAAGCTGAGGCTGAAAAAGGACAAGAACAAAAGGCAGGGATGGGACCCAAGGCTTGAACTTGAATGGCTGACTATCATCCACTGATCGCCCGCGCGGTGGCGGGTCTAGAAAACAACACCGGCGAGAACCGCCGTGCATTGTAC
>JAFAQJ010000424.1 GCA_019246455.1 Pseudolabrys sp. | reverse complement strand
CGGCCGCAGGGCGGTGGCGGACGGCTGGGATCGCATCTTCTCAGCGTTGAAGCCGCTGATTTCCTCAAGCGCGGCCGTTACACCTGCGTGTTGTGGAATTCGATCCCGCGCGATTGGATCGACCCGGACGGCTGGGTCGAGCGGGCGCTCGCACAATGTGCTGAGCGGCCATGGACCTTGATGGTGCTACACGATCTGCCGTCAGGGGCGATGGCGCATCTCGAACGGTTTCTCGACCGCGTGGGCGAACTTGACGGAAGGGTGCGGCAGGACCTTCCGCCCGATTGCCTCCCTATCGTGGACGGAGTAGCAACGCCGGAACTCGACAAATATGTGACGAGTAGGGAGTAAAAGACATGGCGATGACCATGAACGGCGAGGTGCAGCTGGCGGCACCGCGCGAAACGGTGTGGGCCAAGCTTAATGACGCTGACACGCTCAAGGCCTGCATCCCCGGTTGCGAAGAACTCAACAAAACGTCCGACACCGAATTTCAGGCCGTCGCCACCACCAAGATCGGGCCGGTGAAGGCGCGCTTCAAAGGCAAGGTGCACCTGACCGACCTCAATCCACCGAACGGCTACAAGATTTCCGGCGAGGGCGACGGCGGCGTTGCGGGCTTCGCCAAGGGGGGCGCCACGGTTGCGCTGACCGAAAAAGACGGCGGCACACTGCTGAGTTACAACGTGGAGGCGCAAATCGGCGGCAAGCTCGCCCAACTCGGGCAGCGATTGGTCAATGGCGCCGCCAAAAAGATCGCCGACGAGTTTTTCTCCAACTTCGCCAAGGCGGTGGGCGGGCAGAACTAGCTGCCGTTGAAAAACCCTCTCGTGCCGCAGACGCCTTGACCAAGCCCCACAGCCGGGTTCAGACTTGTTTCAGTTCAAAAGCGGGAAAAACCGACGGGTTTTGGCATTTTTGCGCCATTCGTTTTTTGATTAGTGCTCAAAACAGGGCAAATGGCCCGAGTTGGGAGGAATGACATGCCTGCCGTATCCATGACGGTGAATGGAAAAGCCGTCTCCGGCGACGTCGAAGCGCGCACTCTGCTAGTGCAATTCCTGCGCGAAAATCTGAGGCTCACGGGCACTCATGTCGGCTGCGACACCTCGCAATGCGGCGCCTGCGTCGTTCACGTCGACGGTGTCGCGATGAAGTCCTGCACGCTGCTCGCGGTTCAGCTCGAAGGCGCCAACATCACGACGATCGAAGGCATTGCCCCGTCGGAAACGCAGCTTCATCCGATGCAAGAGGCGTTCCGCGAGAACCACGGCCTCCAGTGTGGCTACTGCACGCCCGGCATGATCATGTCGGCGCTCGATATCGTACGCCGCAAAGGCCATGAGCTCGACGACAAGACGATCCGCGAAGAGCTCGACGGCAATCTGTGCCGCTGCACCGGCTACCACAACATCGTGAAGTCGGTCGCTGCCGGCGCCCGCGCGATGGCGAAGTGACGGGGGTACAGACTAAAAAAAGAAGCGACAAACATCTTCAGGGAGTGAGACCGCCATGACTGCGACCGGGATCGGCGCGGCGGTGCGCCGCAAGGAAGATCTCCGCTTCATCACGGGCAAGGGGCAATACACCGACGACGTGGTGCGCCCCGGCGAGACCCGTGCGGTGTTCGTGCGCTCGCCCCACGCCCATGCGAAAATCAAGTCGATCGATACCGCGGCTGCCGCCAAGATGCCCGGCGTTGTCGCGGTACTGACCGGCGCCCAACTCGCTAATGATAAGATCGGTAATCTGATCTGCGGCTGGATGATCCATTCCAAGGACGGCTCGCCGATGAAGATGGCGCCGCATCCGGCGCTCGCGAACGGCAAGGTCAACCATGTGGGCGACGCGGTCGCGGTCGTGATCGCGGATACCCAGGCGCAAGGCCGCGACGCGGCGGAAAAGGTCAAAGTCGAGTACGAAGTTTTGCCAGCGGTCAGCGAGCCGGCCAAGGCGCAGGCCAAGGGCGCGCCACAAATTCACGCCGATATTCCCAACAACACGATCTACCAATGGTCGCTCGGCGACGCCAAAGCGACCGAAGCCGTGTTCGCTGCGGCCAAGCACGTCACCAAGATCGATCTGATCAACAATCGCCTGGTGCCCAACGCGATCGAGCCGCGAGCGGCGCTGGCTGAGTACGATCCGGGCACCGATCACCTGACACTCTGGAATACCTCGCAGAATCCTCATGTCGCGCGATTGGTGATTTCTGCTTTCGTCGGCATCACTCCCGAGCATAAATTGCGCGTGATTGCGCCGGACGTCGGCGGGGGTTTCGGCTCGAAGATCTTTATCTATCCGGAAGAGGTCGTTTGTTTGTGGGCCGCGCGCAAATGCCGCCGCCCGGTCAAATGGACGGCAGACCGTTCGGAGGCGTTTCTCAGCGACGCGCACGGCCGCGACCACGTCACGCATGCGGAAATGGCGTTCGATGGCGAGGGCAAGATTCTGGCACTGCGCGCACGAACGATCGCCAATCTCGGCGGCTATATGTCGACCTTTTCGTCGTCGATTCCGACCTACCTCTATGCGACGCTGATGTCGGGGCAGTACGCGATCCCGCAAATTTATTGCGAGGTGGACGCCGTTTACACCAATACGGTGCCGGTCGACGCCTATCGTGGCGCGGGACGCCCAGAAGCGACGTTTGTCGTCGAGCGTCTCGTCGAATGCGGCGCGCGCGAATTGGGTGTCGATCCGGCGGACCTGCGCAAGAAAAACTTCATCAAGTCATTCCCGCACCAGACGCCAGTGATCATGGCCTACGACGCGGGCAACTATAACGCCTCGCTGAAAAAGGCGATGGAGATCGCCGACGTCAAAGGTTTCGGGAAGCGCAAGCGCGAAGCGGCGCGCAACGGCAAGCTGCGCGGCCTCGGCTATTCGACCTACATCGAAGCCTGCGGTATCGCGCCGTCACAAGCCGTCGGCTCGCTCGGCGCGGGCGTCGGTCTGTGGGAGAGCGCCGAAGTACGCGTGAACCCGACCGGTTCGGTCGAAGTTTTGACCGGTAGCCACGCCCACGGGCAGGGCCACGAAACGACTTTCGCGCAGTTGGTGTCGGAGCGGCTGGGTATCCCGTTCGAGAACGTTTCGATCGTTCATGGCGACACCGACAAGGTGCAGTTCGGCATGGGTACCTACGGCTCGCGCTCCGGCGCGGTCGGCATGTCGGCGGTCGTTGGAGCACTCGACAAGGTTATCGCCAAGGCAAAGAAGGTGGCGGGCTTCATGATGGAAGCCGCCGAAGGCGACATCGAATTCAAGGACGGCAAGTTCACGGTGGCCGGCACCGACAAGTCGGTGGCGTGGGGCGACGTGACGTTGAACGCGTACGTCGCCCACAAATTCACCGGCGCGCAGCTCGAGCCCGGGCTCAAGGAGACGTCATTCTACGATCCGACCAATTTCACATTCCCAGCCGGTTGCCACATCTGCGAGGTCGAGATCGACATCGAGACCGGCAGGACCTCGATCGTGAACTGGACCGCCGTCGACGACTTCGGGACCGTGATCAACCCGATGATCGTCGAAGGGCAGGTGCATGGCGGCATCGCCCAAGGCGTTGGCCAGGCGCTCCTCGAAGGCGCGGTCTATGACAAAGACGGTCAACTTGTCTCCGCCTCGTTCATGGATTACTCGATGCCGCGCGCCCACGATCTGCCAGCGT
>JAFAQJ010000392.1 GCA_019246455.1 Pseudolabrys sp. | reverse complement strand
ATCAATCATCGGCCGTTCGCGCAGCACCGAATTAGTACCGAGTTGCCAAAGCACGAGGTCGGGATGCTCGGCCACCACCGCCGTGTCGAAGCGGCGCAACATGTCGCCAACTTCCTCACCGTTGACGCCACGATTGAGCACCGTGATTTTCTGGCGTGGAAATAGTTTGCCAAGCTCGGCTTCAAGACGGCTCGGATAGCTTGCTGCAGGGGAACTCGCGCCGGCCCCCGCTGTCGATGACGAACCGATCGCCACGATCGTGATCGGTTCACCCGATGCGATCTTGTGGGCGACGTGCGTCAGCGGCTTATTGAGGCGGACGATATCAAGCGGAACGCCGCAAGCATGCTCCGTGTTTTGCGCGCGCGCCATCCCTGGCGCAGCAAGCGCAGCAATCAAAGCAGCGGCGGCGAGAGATCTCACCGCCCGGTGAGCAGAGACATCCGGCAAGGTAACCTAACCCCCCACCCTAATTCGCGCCCGCAGGCGTGACCGGCTTGGACCCTTCTATGATGAGGTCCGCTAGCAGTCGCCCAATGCAATCGTGCACCCGCTCCGCGATGTCAAGTTTTTTCGTGGGCGTGCTGAAGTCGAAAGTGCCAAGTTCGGACCACAACTTCATGATGCCGAAGCGGTCGAGCAGTGGAATCTCTCGTTGCAGTGCAACCCAGCGCATGTTGTCGGCGTAAGTACCCAGCGCAATCATGGATTCCGTGCGCGGACTGTATTGGCCATTGACCAAAATGACGTCGCTGCCCGCTTTATGGGCAGCATCGACGCCGTCGCCGAGCGCTCCGCTGAACGCGTCCGGATCGATCCCTTTCATCGCATCTACCGTGCCCGCCTGCCATACCAAAAGTGACGGCTTTACCGATGCCAGGCCACCCAGTAACGACTTTAGACTATCAGGCGCGGTGCGGCTGACTTTGACATCGATCAAAACTTTCACCGCTACTCCCGGCAGTTTTTCGCTCAAAGCGGCTTGCAACCGGGCGGGATAGGCATTCGTCGCACCATTCGGGCCGGGTAGCGTGGAGGAGCCCGCACCGACCACGAGGATGTCGAGACGCTTGCCAGCAATCGCCTTTTCGACCCGCGGCAGAGGGAAATTGTTATCGAGTTGCGGTTCACCGACCCGGCATTCGGCGGGATGGTCGTCCGCAACGGCAAAGCCGGCTGACGCCGCAAAGGCCAGCCCACCCAATGCAACAAGAACGATGCCCCACGTTCTCATGCTGCGCCCCGCACCAGACGCGGCCGCTTAGCGGGCGGCGGCGGTCCGGCTCCTCGCTCCGCCCTTCTATACCACGAAATTAGCCAGGCCACGCCGACCATAATGCCGATGCCGGCCAGGCTCACGGCCACCTGCACCCACAGCCGGTTCGACACTTCGGTGAACACGAAATGCCCGGCAAACGACAGGAAGACGCCGAGGCAGAAGGTCTCCAGCGAGTGTTGCCCACAAATAATGGCCGGCCACGCGAGCGGCGATTCCAACCAACGCGCGTCGCGCGGCACGAGCCACACGGTGATCACAGCTAGCGACAGGAAATGCGCGATGCGCAACACGTCGAGGTTCGCCTTGTCGATCGGATAAATCAGCTCGCCGACAATTCGCGGCACCAGATTGCCGAGCCGCGGGAAATACCACGACATCGCGATGGTGAACGCGAATACGAGATAAGCGAGGGCAAGCCCGCGAATGATTGGTGAGCGCAACCAAAGCGCGAGACGTTGCGCGCCACCGAGCGCGCACCAGGCGCCGAACACGAACAGCAACTGCCAGGCGAGTGGATTGAACGCCCATGTGCCGCTCGGATAGGCCGGAAAATTCCAGTCAAACCACCACATCAATGCGTAAAGCAACGCGGAGGTCGCGAGCCCGAGCGAGGGACTGCGCTGCAACAGCCATAGCATCGGCGCGAAACCGAGCAGCAGCACGATATATAGCGGCAGCACGTCCATATTGACTGGCTTGAACTTTAGCATCAACGCCTGGAGAATCGTGACATCGGGCTGCTTGAGGAAATCGACGATGCCCATTTCCTCGCCGTAGAGCGGGTTGTCGAAGCTCTGCGCGACATAAGCGATCTCCGCGAGGTAGATCGCAAATAGGAACACATGGGCGACGTAGATTTGCCACGCGCGCTTGAGGATGCGCGCGGCGGCGACAATGAAACCGATCTCGCGCATCGCACGGCCGTAGACATAGGCCACGGTAAATCCGGAGATGAAGACGAAAATTTCCGTCGCGTCACTGAAGCCGTAGTTCCGGATCGTGATCCAGTTCACGACATTGGACGGAATGTGGTCGAGAAAGATGAGCCAGAGCGCGATACCGCGAAAAAAATCGAGCCGCAGATCGCGTTCGGATTCTGGCAACGCCATTGGACGGCTTTTCTTTCGCGTGGCCTTTCGGCCATAATTCCTGACAATACTTTGTGGCAGAACTTACAATATGTACCGCGCCGTCACCCGACAAATCGAAGTTACCGCCAAGCCGCGCTATGTCGCGGAGCGCTCGTCGCCGGGCAACGGCTATTACTTCTGGGCCTATACGATCGACACCCGCAATGGCGGGCCCGACATCGTGCAGCTCAAGACCCGCCACTGGCAGATCACGGACGCCAATGGTCGGCGGCAGGAAGTCAAGGGCGCCGGTGTGGTCGGCGAAGAACCCGTCCTCAAGCCGGGCGAGTCATATGAATACACGAGCGGCGTGCCGCTCCAGACGTCCTCCGGCTTCATGCACGGCAGCTACGGCATGGTGACCGACAAAGGCGAGCAATTCGACATCGCGATCCCCGCCTTCTCGCTCGATACTTCCGACGTCGAGCGCATCATCAATTAGGCAGGCAGCTCACGCGGCCCAGCGCGCTCTTCGGCAAGACCGCCAGCACGGCGCCCGGCTCGGCGAAGTCCTGCAGCGCAATCACCTCCGCCTCCGCCAGCGCGACGCAGCCGGCGGTGCCGGTTTTGCCCGGCAGCGCGACATGGATAAAAATGCAGGAGCCGGCGCGCAACAGCGCCTGGGTCGGATAGTCAACTACGAGGCCCTGCTTGTAATCCGGCACGCGCCACATGTTCTCGCCGTGCACCTTTGGACCGACCTCGGCGCGCGAGATAATCGTGTTGTATGCGGGCGAGAGCACATCATCGACGCAAACGGTGCCCTCGCGCAGTTGTAGATAATTCGCTCGTTTGGATGCGGCCAGGCCGAACGGCCGGCCGATCTTGTAGATGCCGGCCGGGATGCGCTTGTCGCCGTCATATTTCACCGGTTCACCGCGCTTTGCCAGCGATCGGAACGACTGTGACCACGCCATGCCCTTGAGACCGATCAGCGCCGAGATCGGCCCTCCAGCCATGCGCCAGGCGCCATTCGGAGCATCGCGTTCGAAGCGCTGCAGGCTGGCCTTGTTAGTCGTGAAATCATCAGCGACCACTAAAACGAGCCGCTTCGCCGAGGCTAGAGGCTCGGGACAGGTTTGACCGAGCGCAACGGGCGGAAAGACGAATGCTACGAGCGCAGCAAAAGTGGCAATCCGCATCGCTCCAGAGCCTTAGTTCGCGTTCGCGCCGACGTCGGCAGGAGCAAACTGATAATGGGCGCTGCAGAATTCGCAAGTCACGGAAATCTTGCCATTCTCGACCATGTGGTCGCGGTCGTCCTGCGAGAATGACCGCAGCATCGATTCAACGGTCTCGCGGGAGCATGAGCACTCGGCGCGCACTTCCGAACTTTTGAATACGCGCACGCCACGCTCGTGGAACAGCCGATAAGCAAGCCTTTCGCTCGACACATCGGGGTCGATCAGCTCGATATCCTCAACGGTATCGATCAGCGCACGGCCCTCCACCCAGGCATCGTCTTCCTCAACCGTATGCGCCGGCGTACCTTCCGGCGCATCGCCTGGATGAAGATCGGCCACGCGCGCACGTTCCGGCGCTCGCGGCAGGAATTGCAGAAGGATGCCACCGGCGCGCCAATGCTTGTGCGGGCCGCCCTCACCAGCAACGAACTGCTCGGCCACAGCAAGGCGAACGCGGGTCGGAATCTGCTCCGACCGTAGGAAATATTCGTGTGCCGCCGCCTCAAGACCGCGGCCATCGAGCGCGACCAGCCCCTGGTAGCGGTTCATGTCTGGACCTTGGTCAATCGTCATGGCGAGGTGACCCTGGCCGAGCAGCGCCCCACCATCCGCGTTCCCGGAGGCGATCGCCGCCTCGACACGCGCCAAATCGAAACGCGCGCAGGCGCGCACCTTGTCCGGGGCCGTAAAGTCGACCACCAGCATGCGCACCGGCCCTTCCGTCTGCGTTTGCAGGATCAGCCGGCCGTCGATCTTGAGCGCGGTGCCGAGCATGACGGTAAGCACGATAGCCTCGCCGAGCAGCTTCGACACCGGCTCGGGATAATTGTGCTTCTGGATGATCTCGTCGATCACAGGCCCGAGCCGCACGATGCGGCCGCGCACGTCGAGTGCAGCAACCTCGAACGGCATCACGGTATCGTCCGCACTGGTGACGGCGGGGGTTCGGCTCGGGATCGCGATGTGGGGATTCGCCTGCGGGTCGGTCATGGCAAGTGCCTATGTAGGGCTTGCGGCCGCAAATGCGAGCCTAAAGGCCGGGAACCAACAGCAGATCAGACTGCTTCGGCGTGCAGGCACCACGCCAGGATGCCCTTCTGGGCATGCAAGCGGTTCTCGGCCTCGTCAAACACCACCGATTGCGGACCATCGATCACCTCGTCGGTGACTTCCTGTCCGCGATGCGCAGGAAGGCAGTGCATAAACAGCGCGTCTGGTTTCGCTTTCGACATCAGGCGCCCGTTGACCTGATACCGCTTGAGCAGGTTGTGCCGCCGCGCCACACCGTCATGATCGCCCATTGAAACCCAAGTGTCGGTCACAACGCAGTCGGCATCGCGCACCGCGTCCTCAGGATCGCGGCCGATCTCAATGTCGGCCTTGGACGCCTTGATCCAGTCCAACAACCATTTCTTCGGCTTTAGTTCGGCCGGTGTCGCGATTTTCAACGCGAACTCGAAACGCTCGGCAGCGTGGGCCCAGGACGCCAGCACGTTATCGGCGTCGCCGGTCCAGGCCACGGTGCGGCCCTTGATCGGGCCGCGATGCTCCTCGAAGGTCATGACGTCGGCCATGGCTTGGCAGGGATGCGAGCGCCGCGTCAGCCCGTTGATCACCGGAACCGAAGCAAACCGGGCCAGCTCCTGGACCTGCTCATGGTCGAGCGTGCGGATCACGATGGCGTCGACATAGCGCGACAGCACGCGCGCGGTGTCCGCGATGGTCTCGCCGCGGCCAAGCTGCATCTCAGCGCCGGTCAGCGTGATCGACTCGCCCCCAAGTTGACGGATGCCGACGTCGAATGACACGCGCGTCCGCGTCGACGGCTTGTCGAACACCATGGCCAC
>JAFAQJ010000358.1 GCA_019246455.1 Pseudolabrys sp. | reverse complement strand
AATCCCATCTGATGCCGACATTCTCGACGAGGCGGCGCGTGCGCCACGATGCCGCGCACATGTTCGATCTCGTCGCCGACGTAGAGAAATATCCGCAGTTCGTGCCGCTATGTCAGTCGCTGCGCGTAAAAAGCCGCACCACCAAAGGCGAGGGCCGCGACGTTCTGGTCGCCGACATGACAGTCGCCTATAAATTGATCCGCGAGAACTTCACCAGCCGCGTCACGCTCGACCGGTCCCAGCGCCAGATCCTGGTCGAATATCTCAACGGTCCATTCAGTCGTATGGAAAATCGTTGGGCCTTTCGCGACGCGGGTGAAAATGCTTGCGATGTCGAATTCTTCATCGATTACGAATTCCGCAACCGGATCCTGGCGGCGTTGATGGGGGCAATGTTCGACGCGGCGTTTCGCCGCTTCGCCGACGCCTTCGAAAGGCGCGCCAATGAAATCTATGGTGGGCGGCCCGCGGGCTGATCAGCCATCCTGGCGCGGCGGTTTGGCTTCTTCGCCTTCGGCGAGGTCATGCAGCATCTTGAAGGCCTGCAGCACCGACATTTTACGCACCTGCCCGCGTCCCACATTGCCGAACCGCTTTTCGACGTCGACAATCTTGCCGGAGCGGGACGCCGCGGCGAAATAGACAAGCCCCACCGGCTTTTCCGCCGATCCGCCGTCCGGTCCGGCAATGCCCGTCACCGACACGGCGAGATGCACCCGCGCGCGGCCTAATACGCCGCGTACCATCGCCTCTGCGGTCTGTGGGCTGACGGCTCCGTGTTGCTTGAGGATTTCGCCCGAGACGCCGAGCATCTCGTGCTTGGCCTCGTTCGAATAGGTGACGTAACCACGATCGAGGATACTCGAGGTCCCCGGCACTTCGGTCAGCGTGCCGGCGACGAGCCCGGCGGTGCAGGATTCTGCGGTCGCGACCAACAAGTTCTTCCGCTTGCAAATGTCGAGGAGGTTTTTGGCGGCCTCGACAATATCGTCATCGAGCATCGGTTTTGTTCCGGGTCTCGTCCATTGGCAGCCGCACCGTCGCTGTTACGAACGCGGCGATGCCTTCGCCGCGGCCAGTAAACCCCAAACCCTCGCTGGTGGTTGCCTTGATCGCCACCCGATCGATGTCGATTCTGCATAGCGCCGCGATATTCCCGCGCATCACGTCGCGATGCGGCCCGATCCGCGGCGCCTCGCAGACGAGATTGACGTCGATATGTGCGACGCGCCCGCCGCGCTTAGCCAGCCGCTTCATCGCGAAGTCTACGAATTTATCGGACGACGCACCTTTCCACTGCGGATCGCTCGGCGGGAAATGCACGCCAATATCACCATCCGCAAGCGCGCCGAGGATGGCGTCGACCAAGGCATGTAACACGACGTCGGCGTCGGAATGCCCAGTCAGCGCCCGATTGTGCGCGATGCGCGCGCCGCCCAGCGTGACGTGATCGCCGGGGCCAAAGGCATGAACATCGATGCCGGAACCGAGCCGCACATCGCCTAGTTCACTTTCTTGCAGGGCCCGCGCGCGCCTGAAGTCGTCCGCAGTCGTCAATTTGATATTGCCCGGCTCGCCGTCGAAGGTATTGACGGTCAATCCTGCCCATTCGGCAAGGGCGGCATCGTCGGTAAAATCGGCACGGCCTTCTGCCGCGGCCTTGCGATGCGCGTCATAGATCGCCTCGAAGGCAAATGCCTGAGGCGTCTGCACCGTGCGCAAGGTGGCACGATCGATCGTGCGCGAAATGCGTCCGTCGCTCTCCACGGTCTTCACGGTATCGGTGAGCGCCAGCGCCGGCACCGCCGCGCCGGTTTTCTTCGCTGCCTCGATCGCGCGTGAGATCAGATCCGGCGTGACGAACGGGCGCGCAGCGTCATGGATGAGAACGGTTTCGGGTCTGCGCGGTGCCAGCGCTTCGAGCCCAGCGAGCACTGAGCTCTGGCGGGTCGCGCCGCCGAATGCGGGGGCGAGAGTGGCCAATCCGGTTGCGGCCGCTTCAAATCGAGCGATATCGTCGCGATGCACCACAGGTTGAGTCAAAGCGACTTGCGGGTGCCCGGCGAACGCCTGGAGCGTCACGCGCAACATGTGGACGCCGCCAATCGGCTGAAACTGTTTCGGTATATCGCCTCCGGCACGGGTCCCGCGCCCGGCGGCGACAACGATGGCTGCGATACCTGCCATGTCACCCCTACTGCCTTGCGCCCCGATTTAGCGCGGCTGACGATTTACGGAAACGCCTCAACAGCACGGTCTCTATGGTTTCGCCGCGCCTTAAGGATGAACATCTTTTTGCAGTGCAATACTTGCGGTCATGCAGCAATTGGCTAAACTCTATGCAATCGTGGTGTGCGCCTAATTGATAGGCAGGATTTGTGACGACTGACCTAAAAATCACGAAAAAGGGGCATTCGCCGCTAAAGATTGGCCCTGTTAGCTTGCCCAATCGGGTCATTCTCGCCCCGATGTCCGGCGTTACCGATGCACCATTTCGTCGGCAAGTCGAGCATTTGGGCGCGGGAATGGTGGTTTCAGAGATGACGGCGAGCTCGGCCCTCGCCGAAGGACGTTGGGAAGCGCGGCGGCGGAGCGACGGCGAGGGGATTGCGATCAATGTCGTTCAACTGGCCGGCTGCGAACCGCGCTGGATGGCGGAGGGGGGCCGTATCGCCGAGGCCGAAGGCGCCGACATCCTCGACATCAATATGGGGTGCCCGGCCCGTTATGTGACGAACATTGCGTCGGGTTCGGCGCTCATGCGCGATCTCGATCACGCCCTCACCCTGATTGCGGCAATCGTCGGTGCGGTGCGCATTCCGGTGACGTTGAAAATGCGACTCGGCTGGGACGCCAACACTGTCAACGCACCTGAGTTGGCGCGACGTGCAGAGGCAGCCGGCGTGCAGATGATCACCGTCCACGGCCGCACGCGCTGTCAATTCTACGACGGCTCCGCCGATTGGGCCGCCGTGCGTGCGGTCAAAGCCGCCGTGTCGATCCCGGTCATTGTCAACGGCGACATTCGCTCGAGCGACGACGCACATGGCGCGCTCGACGCTTCCGGTGCCGATGGCGTAATGATCGGGCGCGGCGCGCAGGGTCAACCTTGGCTGCCAGGACAGATTGCGCGTGAGCTGGCAGGAGGCGCTCGCGAAAAAGCGCCGTCGATCGATACGCAACGTCGCCTCGTTATGGCGCTCTACGATGAAATGATTGAGCACTATGGGGAGCGCATCGGGGTCAAACACGCTCGCAAGCATCTGAGTTGGGCGCTCAATGTCGCCACACAGAGCGCTGGCGCGGTAGACCGTTTGTCGGAAGCTCGCGTCGAGGTGCTGAGGGCCGAAACCGCGGCGGAAACGCGCCGCCGTCTCCTGCGCGCTTTCGATAGCTTTGATTGGCGAGCTGCAGCATGAGCAGAGTTCAGCCAATGTCGGCAGTAACGAGTTCGCCCTCCGACGCGCAGCTCAACGCGCTGCCGCATCCTGTTATTATGGTTGCAGATGACGGCCGTATTTCCGATGCCAATGTCGCTGCCGAGCAATTCTTTGAAGCATCGATCCCGATGCTGCGTCGACACATGCTGCGCGATTTGGTGCCATTCGGCTCGCCACTGCTTACTCTGGTCGAGCAGGTACGTCAGCGCGGCGCAGCCGTAAACGAATACAAGGTCGATCTGTCGACGCCGCGCAATCCGGGCGAACGGCTGGTCGATCTCTATGTCGCGCCGTTGCCGGAGTACCCTGACCAGGTCGTCGTGATGCTGCAGGAACGCACCATTGCCGAGAAAATGGATCGTCAGTTGACCCATCGCGGTGCCGCACGCTCCGTCATCGCACTTGCCGCGATGCTGGCCCACGAGATCAAGAATCCCCTGTCCGGCATTCGCGGCGCGGCGCAACTCCTTGAGCAGTCAGCACAGGACGATGACCGTTCGCTGACCAAATTGATTTGCGACGAAACCGACCGGATCGTGAAGCTCGTCGATCGGATGGAAGTGTTTGCGGACGAGCGCCCGGTCGAACGCGAACCCGTCAACATCCACGTCGTGCTCGACCACGTGAAGCGCTTGGCCCAATCTGGTTTCGCGCGCAACTTAAAATTTATTGAGGAATACGACCCGTCGCTGCCGCCGGTGTTGGGCAATCGCGATCAGCTAATTCAGGTGTTCCTCAATCTCGTGAAGAATGCGGCCGAGGCAATAGGCGACAATGCGGCCGACGGCGAGATCCAGCTAACGACGGCATTTCGTCCGGGCGTTCGTCTTGCTGTTCCCGGACGGCAAACTCGCGTCTCTCTGCCGCTCGAATTCTGCGTGCGCGACAATGGTCCGGGTGTACCGGATGATTTGATGCCGCACCTGTTCGATCCATTCGTGACGACCAAGCCGACCGGAAGTGGGCTGGGTCTCGCACTTGTTTCCAAGATCGTTGGTGATCATGGCGGGATTATCGAATGTGAATCCCAGCCGCGCCGTACGATCTTTCGCGTTCTGATGCCGGTCTACAGTGGTGACGACTCCATCGTCGAGGCGCCGCCGATGCATAGTTGAGGAAGCCATGCCGACCGGAAGCATTCTTGTTGCTGACGACGATGCCGCGATCAGGACGGTGCTGAACCAAGCGCTGTCGCGCGCCGGCTATGAAGTGCGCTCGACAGGAAACGCTGCGACACTATGGCGCTGGGTCAGTCAAGGCGACGGTGATCTCGTCATCACCGACGTCGTGATGCCAGACGAGAATGCGTTCGATCTGGTGCCGCGCATTCGCAAAGCGCGGCCCGATCTGCCGGTCATCATTATGAGCGCCCAGAATACGTTCATGACTGCGATCCGGGCGTCGGAGCGCGGAGCCTACGAATATCTGCCGAAGCCGTTCGACCTGAAAGAGTTGATTGCGATCGTCGGCCGCGCGTTGTCGGAGCCGAAGGAAAAGCGCGCCACACCCGCCAAGACTGAGGAGTTTGATTCCATCCCATTGGTTGGTCGCTCACCGGCGATGCAGGAAATCTATCGCGTGCTGGCGCGTCTGATGCAGACCGATCTCACCGTAATGATCTCTGGCGAAAGCGGCACCGGCAAGGAGCTCGTCGCGCGCGCGCTGCACGATTACGGCAAACGTCGTGCCGGCGCTTTCGTCGCCGTCAACATGGCGGCGATCCCGCGCGACCTCATCGAGTCCGAACTGTTCGGCCATGAGAAGGGCGCGTTCACCGGTGCGAACACGCGCTCGTCTGGCCGCTTCGAACAGGCAGAGGGTGGCACGCTCTTTCTCGACGAAATCGGCGATATGCCGATGGAAGCGCAGACGCGTCTACTGCGTGTCCTACAGCAAGGTGAATACACGACGGTCGGCGGGCGCACCCCGATCAAAAGCGATGTTCGCATTGTCGCCGCCACCAACAAGGATCTGCGTCTGTTGATCCAGCAGGGTCTCTTCCGCGAAGATCTATTCTTCCGTCTCAACGTGGTGCCGTTGCGGTTACCACCGCTGCGCGAACGCGCCGAGGATATTCCGGACCTGATCCGCCACTTCTTTACGCAGGCGCAGCGCGAAGGATTGCCGGCCAAGCAGATCGATCCTGCCGGTCTCGAACGTCTCAAACGCCATCGCTGGCCCGGCAACGTGCGTGAGCTCGAAAACCTCGCACGACGGCTCGCTGCGCTATATCCGCAAGAGACCATCACGGCCGCCGTGATCGAAAGCGAGCTGGCGCAACCGGCGGCGCCGGTCGGTAGCGAGGAGGGACGTGGCGAAGACAATCTGTCAGCGGCGGTCGAACGCCACCTCGGGGCCTATTTCGCAAGTTTCAAGGACGGACTGCCTCCGGCAGGCCTTTATCACCGCATCCTGCGCGAAATCGAAATTCCGCTCTTGTCGGCAGCCCTCGCCGCCACCCGCGGCAATCAAATCCGCGCCGCCGATCTTCTCGGTCTCAATCGCAATACCTTGCGCAAGAAAATCCGTGATCTCGACCTGCAGGTCTACCGCGGCGGCAACTGACACGGGATTGCAGACCGAGAATCTGTGGCTACGCGCCGCGGAATTGTCTCAATTCGGCAACATTGTTGTATAACGGCATCAGTTTGGGCGCCGAGAAGGGGCCCAATTTCCGCCGGCGCGCCAAGCGCGCCCCTTCGTATCGACAACCCGGGACTTCATGACCGTGGATCAGGCTGTCAGCGTAGAAGCGCTCGCCGGCGAACAGCCGACCCGCCGCGGACTGACACGAATCCTAGGACCTTGGGCCGTAGCCGGAGCGCTGCTGTCAGCGCTGGTGACGTTTCTGGTTCTTGCTGGCCTGACCCCGATCGCCCCGACCCATTGGGTGGTCGTCTCGCTCCTAATGGTCAATGCGCTCACCGGCATCGTTCTTGTCACGATCATCGGCC
>JAFAQJ010000389.1 GCA_019246455.1 Pseudolabrys sp. | reverse complement strand
CGATCACGATTCTGTTCTCGCTGATCGTGACCTTCGCGAATTTCGACATTGTGCAGATCATGACGGCGGGTGGCCCACGCAACATGACGCATGTGTTCGCGACTTATTCGTTCCTGACCGGCATCCGCTCCGGCGACCTGCCGCTCGGCTCGTCGGTGTCGCTGTTCATGCTGCCGATTCTCGCGGTGTCGGCGGTCTTCATTCTGCGGGGCGTGCGTAAGCGTGGAAGGGACATCGGATGACCGCGACCACCGTCGCAGCGCCTGCCGCTACGCGCAGCCTGATGGGCCGCGCCAGTCTCAGTCGGAACCGGCGTTGGGCGCTGATTGCGTCCTACGTGTTCCTGATCATGTTCGCGATCTTCTTCCTCTTGCCGCCGTATTACATGGTGGTCACGGCGCTCAAGAGCGATGCCGAAGTCGCGCACATGGCGCACAATCCTTGGATCATCGCCGAGGGCCTCACGTTCGAGCAATTCAAGCTGCTATTCACCCAAAGCGACTTCCTGATCTTCTTCAAGAACACCGCGATCGTCACCGTTTGCACCGTGGTGATCACGATGTGCATCAGCGTGCTCGCCGCGTTCTCGCTCGGCCGCATGAAATTCTGGGGCTCGGGTATTCTCGCGACCGGCATCTTCCTCACCTATCTCGTGCCGGACACGCTGCTGTTCATTCCGCTGTTCCAGATCGTCAAGTCGGTCGGCCTGCTGAACTCCTATTGGGGCATGGTACTGGTCTATCCGACGCTCACGGTGCCGTTCTGCACATGGATCATGATCGGCTATTTCCAGTCGATCCCGAAGGAGCTCGACGAGGCGGCGCTGATCGACGGCGCTGGCCAGATGCAGATGCTGTTCAAGATCTTCATCCCGGTCGCCTTGCCCGGCATCATCGCCGCGACAATCTTCGCCTTCACGGTATCGTGGGCGGCGTTCGTCTATCCGATGACGTTCCTTTATTCCGCCGACCAGCAGGTACTGACCGTCGGCACCGTCACCAGCTTAATCAAGGCCGACGTCTACAAGTGGGGCATGCTGATGGCCGGCGCGCTGGTTGCCGCCGCGCCGCCGCTCGTGATCTACGCGTTTCTGATGGACTACTACATCGCGGGCCTCACGGCCGGCGCCACCAAGGGCTAAAGGGGACGGCCTTCCGCGGCGCGGAAGAAAACAAGAAGAGTTCTGGGAGGAACGATGGCCGAAGTCGCATTGCGTAACGTAGTGAAGAAGTACGACGACGTCGTTGCGGTGAGCGGCGTCTCGCTCGACATCCCGAACCACGAGTTTCTGGTTCTGGTCGGCCCGTCGGGCTGCGGCAAGTCGACGACCTTGCGCATGATCGCGGGATTGGAAGAAATCTCCGGCGGCGAGATTTCGATCGGCGGCGAGGTGGTCAACGACCTGCCGCCCAAGGATCGCGACATCGCGATGGTGTTCCAGAACTACGCGCTTTACCCGCACATGACGGTCGCCGAGAACATGTCGTTTGGCCTCAAGCTGCGCAAATTCCCGAAGTCGGAGATCAAAACGCGGGTCGATAACGCCGCACGGATCCTTGACATCACCGAATTGCTGGAGCGCCGTCCCAAGCAGCTCTCGGGCGGCCAGCGCCAGCGCGTCGCGATGGGCCGCGCTATCGTGCGTAATCCGAAAGTGTTCCTGTTCGATGAGCCGCTGTCGAACCTCGACGCCAAATTGCGCGTCCAGATGCGCACCGAGATCAAGCGCGTCCACCAGAAGGTGAAGACCACGACCGTCTACGTCACGCACGATCAGGTCGAGGCGATGACGCTCGCTGACCGCGTCGTCGTCATGAATGGCGGGCGGATCGAGCAGATCGGCACACCGAACGAGCTCTATCACCAGCCCAAGACTCGCTTCGTCGCCGGCTTCATCGGCTCGCCGGCCATGAACTTCATGCCCGGCAAGCTCGAGACGAACGGCTCGGGCCTCAAGGTGCGGTTGTCGGACGCGCTGTCGTTCCCCGTGCCCGAGAACCGCGCCGCGCGTTACCGTCCGGCGCTCGGCAAGGACATCTTGTTCGGCCTGCGTCCCGAGCACATCACCGAGACGCGCGGCTCAAACGGCGCCGGCGGCAACCATCAGGATTTCTCCACTGTGCTCGACGTTGTCGAGCCGATGGGCATGGAGACGATGGTGTTCTTCAAGGTCGGCGGCGCCGAAGTGTGCGGCCGCGTCGAGCCGACCGCGGCCAAAGGCTCGGGCGAGACCATGCAGTTGCGGGCCAATCTCGACCACATGCACCTGATTGATCCGGCGACCAATTTGGTGCTTTAGTTTCTCGTCATCGATGATGGCAGGCCGCGCAGCCGCGCGGCCTGCCTTTTTTCCTGCCCCGCGAGTTAGTTCCCGTGCCAATACCGGTCGTGCTCGAGCCGCTGCTTTATTTTGTCTCTTACGCAGCCTTCGTTGCACTGGTTGTCGTGACGGTCATTCTCGCCGGCTTTATCGTCTACCGCGTGCTGCGCTTTGTCGCGCGACTGTCGGGCGCGGCCGCGCGCGCCAAGGCAGCGCTCGATGAAGAGCGCCGCGCGCCTTCCGTGACGTCGGCCGAACAGCCGAATTGACGCGCGCCGATTGCGTGGTGATGTGCGGCTACGCCGCGCGTTGGCCCTTGGCGGTCGCAAAGCGTGCCGCGAACGCGGCAAACTGGTCGATGTAGTCCTTGAGGAACTTGCGGACGCTTTCGTCGGCGACGTTGCCGGCAGCATCCACCAGTTCGGGCTTGAACTGGATATAGGCTTCGCCGCCGAGCACGTGCATCGCGGAAAAGCTGCCGAGCACCGCGCGCAAATGGCTTTGCGCGATCGCCGTCGAAATCGCGCCGGGCGAGGCGCCGATGACCGCCGCCGGCTTGCCCGGCCACACCGAGGTGCCATAGGGGCGGCCACCCCAGTCAATCGCGTTCTTGAGCGCCGCCGGGATCGAGCGGCTGTGCTCGGGCGTGACGAACAGCATTGCGTCGGTGCCTTGGACTTCGGCCTTGAAGCGCGCGACCGGCGCCGGCAGCGGCTGCTCGTTATCCTGGTTAAAGAGCGGCAGGTCGTCGATTTGCAAAATCTTGGGCTCGAAGGCGTCGGCGCCGAGCTTGGCCAGCGCCTGGGCCAGCTTGCGATTGATGGATTCGCGCCGGATCGAGCCGACGATGACGCCAAGCTTGAGTTTCGCCATGGAAGCCTCTATCTGCTGGTGACTAAGTAACGAATTGATACTGAGGCTAGATAAATGACCAGGCGGCGGGCGCAAGAGGGCACAATCGTGTTACCCGGTCACCTGCATGAGCCCGGCGATTGCCGCGCAATCTCGCAGGTCTTGGCGCGGGTCGGCGACAAATGGACCGTGCTCGTCGTCTCGGCGCTCGGCGAGGGCCCTAAACGCTTCAACGAATTGCGCCGCGCTCTCGGCTCGATCTCGCAACGCATGCTGACGCTGACCTTGCGCTCGCTCGAGCGCGACGGGCTCGTCACGCGCACCGTGTTTCCGACCATTCCGCCGCGGGTCGATTATGAGCT
>JAFAQJ010000355.1 GCA_019246455.1 Pseudolabrys sp. | reverse complement strand
AGTTCCGTTTCAAGCCGGACTGGCCGAACGTGCCGTTCCGCAGCCCGCACCGTGCCGGTCCGTTCGCGCAGATGCCGGTGCTGCCGGATCATTGGCATTCGATCGAGGAGGTCGACGACGAACATCCATTTCGTCTCGCAACATCGCCGGCGCGCGGCTTCCTCAACTCGACCTTCAACGAGACGGCGACATCGCTGGCGCAAGAAAAGCGCCCGACCGTGATGATTCATCCCGACGATGCCGCGCCGCTCGGCATCGCGCATGGCGACTACGTCACGCTGGGCAATAGGCGCGGCCGTGTCCGCCTGCACGCACGATTGTTTGATGGCGTGCGGCGTGGCGTCCTGATCGCGGAATCGATCTGGCCGAACGATGCCTATGCCGACGGCTGCGGCATCAATTCGCTCACGGGCGCGGATTCGATTGCGCCCTACGGTGGCGCGGCGGTCCACGACAGCAAGGTCTGGATCAAGCGCGCATGAAAAGACCGCGACGCCTGGGCGCCGCGGCCTTCGTTACGGCAGAAAAACTCAGAGTTCCTTGCCGATCTTGGCGTCAACCGACCACGGCCCACCGCCACGGATGGCAATGGCGAACAATACGGCGCCGATCAGCAGCACGAACTCGTAGCCGCCCTGGTTGACCATGAAGCCTTTGGCCCAGTGCACGGTGAGAAGCGCGATCAACATTTCGATCGCCAGTCCGGCCGCGAAGAAGCGGGTGAAGAGGCCGATGACGAGGCAGGCCCCGCCGACGACTTCAAGGAAGATGGCGATGTAGGCCAGCAGGTCCGCCATCGGCAGCGCCAGACGCCCGAACATCGTTGCGACGCCGGACGGGCCCGGGCCGGTCACTTTCCCCCAGCCGTGCACCACCATGATGATGCCGACGACGGCGCGGACGAAAGTATAGGCGGCAGGCCCTACCGCCGCGTAGAAGCCGGCAAGACCCGGAAACAATAATTTCGGTTGAGCAGAAGCCATCCTCGACCCCTTTTGCTTTGTTCCTCAAGCCACTTGAATGTGGCGGCCAAGAGATAACACCGAAGGTGGCGCAAAAGTCTCACGAGCACGCGAGCGCCGTTGTGCAGTGCGTTATGTCAACGCGGCAAACGGCCTTCCGCTACCAGTTTGAGCGCGAGTGGATAGATTTTGTGCTCAACGGCGAGCACGCGCGCCGCGAGGCTCTGCTCGGTGTCGCCCGGCCGTACGTCGACCGCTTCCTGGGCGACGATCGGTCCCGCATCCATTTCCGGCACGACGAAATGCACGGTGGCGCCGTGCTGCTTCACCCCGGCCTCGAGCGCGCGCTTATGGGTGTCGAGCCCCTTGAAGGCCGGCAGCAAAGCCGGGTGGATGTTCAACATGCGGGCTTGCCAACGGACGACGAAGTCTGCGGTAAGGAGCCGCATGAATCCCGCGAGGCACACGATCTCAATGCGATGTTGTTCGAGCGCGGCTTGCAGCGCGTGTTCGAACGCCGCGCGATCCTTGCCAAACGGTTTGTGATCGACGACCGCCGTTGCGATTCCGTTTTTCTGCGCCATCGCCAATCCACCGGCATCCGGCACGTTCGACACGACGAGCGCGATCTCGGCGGGATAGCTCGGGTCTTTGGTAGCTTCGATCAATGCCGCCATGTTGGAGCCGCGGCCGGAAATCAGAACGGCGACGCGCTTGCGGCTCATCCCGCGAGGTCCAGAGTGCCGCTGTAGGACACGCATGGCTCTCCCATCGCCTTGACGATCTCGCCAATGGGCAGCGCCGTCTCGCCGGTGCCTTTGAATGCGGCGATAACCTGATCGGCGTCTGTCGCCGCCACCACCGCAATCATGCCGATGCCGCAATTGAACGTGCGCAGCATTTCATTCTGCGCGATGCTGCCTTCCTTGGCGAGCCACTTGAAGACCGGCAGCACCGGAATTTTGTCGAGCCAGACACGCGCGCCTATGCCATCCGGCAACACGCGCGGAATGTTGTCAGGAAAGCCGCCGCCCGTAATGTGGCATAGCGCCTTCACGGCCTTGGTCGAGCGGATCGCGGCAAGGCAGGATTTCACATAGAGCCTGGTCGGCGCGATGATCGCCTCGCCAAGTGATTGACCTTGCGTCTTGCCCTTGGCGAAGGGTGCGGGCGCGTCCCATTTCAACCCGGACTTCTCGACCACCTTGCGCACCAGCGAATAGCCGTTGGAATGCACGCCGGAGGAGGCGAGGCCGATAAGCACGTCGCCGGCCGCGACATTGCTGCGCGGCAGGATTTCGTCGCGCTCGACCGCACCGACGGCAAAGCCGGCGAGATCGTAGTCGCCGCCGTGATAAAGGCCCGGCATTTCCGCAGTCTCGCCGCCGATCAGCGCGCAGCCAGACTCCTTGCACGCCGCCGCGATTCCTTTGACCACGGCCGCCCCCATGTCCGGATCGAGCTTGCCGCAGGCAAAGTAGTCGAGAAAGAACAGTGGCTCCGCGCCCTGCACCACGAGATCGTTGACCGACATCGCGACTAGATCGATGCCGATCGTGTCGTGGCGGCCGGTCTCGATTGCGATCTTGACCTTGGTGCCGACCCCGTCGGTGGCGGCCACCAGCACTGGGTCGGTGAAGCCGGCGCGCTTGAGGTCGAACAGGCCACCGAAGCAACCGATTTCGGCGTCGGCACCGCGCCGCGCGGTGGCGCGTACTAGCGGTTTGATGAGATCGACCATGCGATTGCCGGCATCGATATCGACGCCGGCCTGCGCGTAGGTCAGGCCCGTTTTGTCGGCCATTGCGCCTCCCAATTCGGGCTTTCGGTACGGGGAAATCCCAATATGCGCAATGCCGGGATGGCCGTTATACTCACCTCTTGGGGCGTCCGTCGGTGTGGTGTCGGCGCGCGCATAAGCCGGAACCCGTTCGCGTGAGTATTCCCAACCTCATTACCCTGGGGCGCATTCTGCTGGTGCCCGTGGTCGTCTGGGCCATTTCCCAGGGCCTGATGTGGATCGCTTTCGTGTTGTTTCTGGCGGCCGGGATCAGCGACGCGATCGACGGCTACCTCGCCAAACGCTTCAACATGGCCTCCGAGCTCGGGGCCTATCTCGATCCCTTGGCCGACAAGGCGCTGCTGGTGTCAATCTACGTCACCTTGGGGATTGCCGGGACTATTCCGCGCTGGCTGGTCATTCTGGTGGTGTCGCGTGACATCATGATCATCGGCGGAGTCATGCTGTCCTGGCTGATGGGCAAGCCCATCGAAATGAAGCCGCTGCCGGTGTCGAAGCTCAACACCGTGGCGCAAATTGTGTTTGCCTGCGTGGTGCTGGGCACGCTTGGCTTTGGCATTCAGGCGGAGAACGTGTTGGTAGTCCTGATGGCGTTTGTGACGATGACGACCTTGCTGTCGGTCGCGGCTTATGTTCGCGAATGGACCCGTCACATGAATGCCGTTTCGGGGGATCTATGAGTCGCGCGCCGCGCGGTCGCGCAGTGCAGGCCGCCGCTATTCGCGTCGAGCGGCAGGTGATGTTCTGGGCCGCCGCTTTTGCCTCCCTCATGCTGGCACTTTGGCTGCTCAGCGGAATCCTGCTGCCGTTTATCGTCGGCTTTGCCATTGCTTTCCTGCTGACGCCCCTGACGGACCGTCTCGAGCGGATCGGCTTGCATCGTGCCGTCGCTGCTTTGCTGATTGTAATGCTGGTGG
>JAFAQJ010000167.1 GCA_019246455.1 Pseudolabrys sp. | reverse complement strand
GACGCTGCGGGTGGTGGCACGTGCCAGCCCGCTTTCCCGAAGCTGTCGACCATCACGTCGCGGCGTTTGCGATAAGTCTCACGCATCTCCTTAATGCAGTCGTCCGGGCCGTTGATCGCGGCAGTTGCCGCCACCTGGACCGGCGTGAACGCGCCGTAATCGAGATACGACTTCACGCGCGCCAGCGCCGCGATGATCCGTTCATTGCCGACCGCAAAACCGATACGCCAACCGGCCATCGAATACGTCTTCGACATCGACGTGAACTCGACCGCGACGTCGATCGCACCCGGCACCTGCAGCAGCGAAGGCGGCGGATTATTGTCGAAATAGACTTCGGAGTAAGCGAGGTCCGACAGCACGAGGATGCCGTGCTTCTTCGCGAAGGCGACGAGGTCCTTGTAGAAGTCCAGACTTGCGACATAGGCCGTGGGGTTTGCCGGATAGCACACGACCACGGCGATCGGCTTCGGGATCGAATGAACGATCGCGCGCTCGAGCGTCTTGAAGAAATTCGGGGTCGGTTCGGATGGCACCGAGCGGATCGCACCGCCGGCCATCAGAAAACCAAAAGCGTGGATCGGATAGCTTGGGTTCGGCACCAAAACGATGTCGCCCGGCGCGGTGATCGCCTGCGCCACGTTGGCGAAACCCTCTTTCGAGCCGAGCGTCGCAACAACTTGGGTATCGGGATTGAGCTTTACGCCGAAACGCCGCTCATAATAGGCAGCCTGCGCACGCCGCAATCCAACGATCCCGCGCGAAGCTGAATAGCGATCTGTCCGCGGCTTGCCGAGCGTATCCTTAAGTTTATCGATGACATGCTGCGGCGCCGGCAGGTCGGGGTTGCCCATACCGAGGTCGATGATGTCTGCTCCGGCATTGCGTGCGCGCGCCTTGGCCCGGTTCACTTCTTCGAACACGTAAGGCGGCAAACGTCGGATGCGGTAGAACTCTTCCATCGGCTCAGTCCTGGTCGGCCCTCTCGGCCATTCCCCCTGCTTTACGCGGGCGCTTTCTATCACGGGCGGCGCCCCAATCCATGCCCTCACTGGTCGTTTGGCGGGCTTGGTTTCTTTTTTGCCGCTGCTTTTGCTGCTTCTTTGGCCTTTTCCATCGCGGCAGCCGAGTCGGCATTCGCGGCCGTGCCGCGCTGTTGGACTGTCGGGTCTTGAAGCCCGGTCTGGCGGCGGCGGGCGGCCGCCAGCTCCTTTTCGAGTTTGAGCTGATCCGCGTCGGTTAAGGGCGTGGCCGAGCCAGTTCGCGGCGCGGGGACATCATGGACCGCAGGATAATTGGGCAGCGGAGCGGTCCTTCTGGGCGCATCGGGTGGAAGGCCGCCTAATTCCGTCGGCACGCGGTCGATCGCCGGCCCACAGCCGGCCAAAAACGGCACGATCGACGCAACGGCAATGGTTGTCACGCCGCCGAAATATCGAGGCTTTATTTTGCGCCGCATTCTAAGGTTCGCTGGACAGCGCGAATCCCATGCAAACTCAATGAATTATATCATATTCCGGCTATCGCTCTAATATGTCGGAAGCAAGGAAGTCGGCGGGCGTAACGCTAAAGGCAGGCGTCGCTTGCACGTTTCCTACAATGCGCGCCAAGTCAGAATGCGGCACGTCGGGATGCGGCAAGTCAGGCGGGGACCGCGTTAAAGATGCGTATGGACAAGCCAACCACCAGCGAGCCCGCCAAGCTCACCGCTGCCGACGTCGAGACGTTCGCCGCCAATATCGCGCGACTCGTGGAGGAAAGCGGCAAGGCGCTCGCCGCCTATATGAAACCGCGCGAGGAAGGCGCGATCAAATCCAGCATCGCCGAAGACGTGACCGACGTCGTCAAAACGATCGGCCATGTCGCCGAATACTGGATGTCTGATCCGCAACGCGCTGTCGAACTTCAGGCGAATCTCGGCCGCGCCTATCTCGATCTGTGGGCCTCGACCGTCAAACGCATGGCCGGCGAGACAACCGAGCCGGTCGCCACGCCCGAGCCAAATGACAAGCGCTTCGCCGATCCCGAATGGTCCTCGAACCAGTTCTTCGATTTCCTCAAGCAGGCCTATCTCCTCACCGCGCAATGGGCGGTCAAGCTCGTCAAGGACGCCGAGGTCGATAATCACACGCGGCAGAAGGCCGAGTTCTACGTCAAGCAAATCGCCAATGCGATTGCGCCGTCGAATTTCGTTCTGACCAATCCGGAATTGCTGCGCGAGACCTTATCGACCAATGCCGAGAATCTCGTTCGCGGCATGCATATGCTCACCGAAGACATCAAGGCGGGCCACGGCAACCTGAAGATCCGCCAAACCGATCCGAAGATGTTTTCGGTTGGCAAGAATCTGGCGCTGACGCCCGGCAAGGTGATCTTCCAGAACGATCTGATGCAGCTCATTCAATACGAAGCGACCACCAAGGACGTTCTTAAAACGCCGCTACTGATCGTGCCGCCATGGATCAATAAGTTCTACATCCTCGATCTGACACCGGAAAAGTCCTTCATCAAATGGTGCGTCGATCAAGGCATCACCGTCTTTGTGATCTCCTGGGTCAATCCTGACGCTCGTCAGGCGACGAAAGGTTTTTCGGAATACATGATCGAAGGTCCGCTCGCCGCGCTCGACGTCATCGAACAAATCACCGGCGAGCGCAAAATTCATACGATCGGTTATTGCGTCGGCGGAACGTTGCTCGCGATCACGCTCGCTTATCTTGCCGCCAAACAAGACGACCGGGCGATGTCAGCCACCATGTTCGCGGCACAGGTCGATTTCAAATATGCCGGCGATCTTCTGGTGTTCGTCGACGAGGAGCGCATCAAAGCGCTCGAAGATCACATGAAGGAACAGGGCTACCTCGAAGCCTCGCGCATGGCGACGGCGTTCAACATGCTGCGCTCGAACGACCTGATCTGGCCCTATGTCGTCAACAACTACCTGCGCGGCAAGAAGCCCTTCCCGTTCGACATCCTGTACTGGAATTCCGACGCGACGCGCATGCCGGCCGCGAACCATTCGTTCTATCTGCGCAACTGCTATCTCGATAACAAGCTCACAAAGGGCGAGATGGAGATCAACGGCGTCACGCTCGACCTCGGCAAGGTGACGATCCCGATCTACAACCTCGCGACGCGCGAGGATCACATCGCGCCCGCCAAATCCGTGCTGGAAGGCTCAAAATATTTCGGCGGCCCCGTGAAATTCGTGATGGCTGGGTCTGGCCACATCGCCGGCGTCATCAATTCCCCGGCCAAGCAGAAATACCAATACTGGACGGCCAATAGCGCTCCGAATGGCGATCTCAACGCCTGGATCGGAAAGGCGCAGCAGCATGCGGGATCTTGGTGGCCGGATTGGCTCAATTGGCTCAAGGCGCTCGATCCAACGACTGTACCGGCCCGCGACATCGGCGGCGGCAAATTCAAGCCGATCGAGGACGCCCCCGGCTCCTACGTCAAGGTGCGCGACTAAGCACCGCCCTTCGGCCTATTGGGGTTTTTCCGCCGGACTTGTAAGGTCGGCGCAAGACAAACATCCTGCACGACTGGCGCCATCACGCTGGCTCAACAAAGTGTGGTTTTCACGGGGGTTTCGATGCGTTTCAAACTTATGATCACGACGATTGCGGCCACGGCGCTGTTTACGGGCGCCGCGGGCGCGCAAGACAGCACGCTCAAGAAGATCAAGGACACCGGCGTCATCACGATCGGCCATCGAGAATCCTCGTCGCCGTTCTCCTATTACGACGACAAGCAGCAGGTGGTCGGCTACGCCATGGACCTCTGCATGAAGATCGTCGATGCGGTGAAGAAGGAACTCAAGAACGACAAGATCGAGGTCAAGCTCCAGCCTGTCACCTCGGCGACTCGTATCCCGCTGATCGCCAACGGCACGGTCGACCTCGAATGCGGCTCGACCACCAATAACCTCGACCGCCAGAAGCAGGTGGCGTTCACGATTACGCACTTCGTGACAGCTAACCGCTTCGTGTCGAAGAAGTCGGCGAACATCAAGAAGCTTGAAGACCTCAAGGGCAAGACTGTTGTCTCGACCTCGGGCACCACTAACATCAAGCAGATCACCGAGTTCAACACCGAAAAGAACCTTGGCCTCACGATCATCCCGGGCAAGGATCACGCCGAAGGATTCCTCATGGTCGAGACCGGCCGCGCCGCCGCCTTCGTGATGGATGACATCATTCTCTACAGCCTCGTCGCCAATTCGAAGGAGCCGAAGGACTTCGAGATTTCGGCCGAAGCGTTCTCAGTCGAGCCGTACGGCATCATGCTGCGCAAGGACGATCCCGACTTCAAGAAAGTCGTCGATACGACCATGATTGACATCTACAAGAGCGGCGAGATCAATAATATCTATGACAAGTGGTTCATGAAGCCGATCCCGCCGAAGGGCGTGAGCCTCAACCTGCCGATGGGCGACAGCTTCAAGAAGGTCGTCGCCAAGCCCACCGACAGCGGCGACCCGAAAGACTACCAGTAAGCGCAATCAAGAGCGGCGCGGCCCCCAAAAGCCGCGCCGCAATTGCGTTTGGCAAGGGGCATGCAGGACTAAGCGCATGAGCTATCACTGGAATTGGCACATCTTCCTCGAGAAGTCGCCTGACGGCATCTACGCGTATTGGCAGCTCCTGATATTCGGTGCGGGCTGGACGCTCGCCACCGCGTTGTCTGCCTGGGTGATAGCCCTCGCAATGGGCTCGATCGTCGGCGTGCTGCGCACCGCGCCGCTACTCTGGCTGGTCCACCTCGGCAACGCCTATGTCGAGCTGTTTCGCAACATTCCGCTGCTGGTGCAGATGTTCCTGTGGTACTTCGTGCTGCCGGAACTGATGCCGGGCGCGATCGGCGACTGGCTCAAGCAACTCAATAACGCATCGTTCTACAACGCTGTCGTCTGCCTTGGCCTCTACACCTCGGCGCGCGTCGCCGAGCAGGTGAAGGCCGGCATCCTAAGTCTGCGCTCGGGGCAACGCATGGCGGGCCTCGCGATGGGCCTGACACTGCCGCAAGTCTACCGCTACGTTCTGTTGCCAATGGCGTTCCGCATCATCCTGCCTCCGTTGTCGTCGGAATTTCTCAACATCATCAAGAACTCCTCGGTCGCGCTCACCATCGGCTTGATTGAACTCACAGCGGCGGCGCGCTCGATGCAGGAATTCTCGTTTCAGGTGTTCGAAGCCTTTACCGGCGCGACGTTGATTTACATCGTCATCAACATCGTTGTCGTGAATGGTATGAGGTGGCTCGAGGGGCGCCTCGCCGTGCCGGGCTTCATCGGACGCGTCAGAAACATGCCGGCGGCGGGGCACTGAGATGTTCGCCAATATCGATTGGGGCGTCATCGTTCGCTCGCTGCCATACTTGTTCTTCGACGGCATGCGCTTCACCATCATGCTGACGCTGATGGCGACGGCCGGCGGCATTGTGATCGGCACCTTGCTCGCCTTGATGCGGCTTTCCGGCAAGACGCCGCTCGCCTTCCCGGCCGGCTTTTACGTCGACCTGATCCGCTCGATGCCGCTCGTTCTGGTCATCTTCTGGTTTTACTTTCTGGTCCCCTATATCGGGCAATGGATCACCGGCGC
>JAFAQJ010000070.1 GCA_019246455.1 Pseudolabrys sp. | reverse complement strand
GGAGAGGAACGAGACTCCTGTTCGAGAAGACACGGCGGCAGGAAATGACGCTCGAATCACTAGTGGCGACGCTCGAAAAAAAGCCGCCGCATCGCGTCCCCGGCACCGCGGTTTTCCTGACCAGTGACCCGGCAAGTGCGCCGACCGCGTTGCTGCACAGCCTCAAACACTATAAAGTGCTACACGAAAAGAATGTCATCTTGACGATCGAAACGGCGGGCCGGCCGCGCATACCTGCGGCCGAGCGGGTTCGCATCGAACCGGTGGGAAATTCATTTTCGCGCGTGATGTTGAGGTTCGGCTTCATGGAGACGCCGAACGTTCCCAGGGCGCTCGCGATCGCGCGCAAACTCGGATGGACCTTCGACATCATGTCGACGTCGTTCTTCCTGTCGCGCCGCGCGCTCAAGCCGGCCGCGCAATCTTTCATGCCACGCTGGCAGGACCGGTTGTTCATCCAGCTCGCGCGCCTGGCGAACGATGCCACCGATTATTTCCAAATTCCCACCGGGCGGGTGGTTGAAATCGGCACGCAAGTGACGGTTTAATCCGCCGCAGTAGGTGCGCAATGGCGGAAAACGAACGGCAAGTTCATAATCTCACGCCCGAGGAGGTCGCCCAAGGTTTGGCGGAAGGGCGTATGCTTCTCGTCGACGTGCGCGAACCGAACGAGACCGCGGTCGAAAGCTATCCCGACGCTGCGCTTGTACCCTTATCGACCTTCGATCCAGCTGCCATTCCCGAACCACAAGGCAAGCAAGTCGTCTTCGCCTGCCGGTCCGGCAAGCGCTCGGTGACCGCATCGTTAGCAGCGCAGGAGCGGGGGTTTCCCTACGACAGTCACCTCGCCGGCGGCATCATCGGCTGGAAAGCGGCCGGTTTGCCAACCAAGACCTGAACGGGGATTTTCTCAATGACCTTGTTGAGGCGTATTGTCGTCTGTGGCGTCGCTGCGGCCATGATTTTCGTCTGCGCCGCCACCAACCACGCTCAAGGCGAACGCATCGTCAACGTCTACAATTGGTCGGACTATATCGACCCCTCGGTGCTCGACGATTTTACCAAGGAGACCGGCATCAAGGTTCGCTACGATACCTTCGACTCCAACGATACGCTCGAAACCAAATTGCTGGCCGGGAAGTCCGGTTATGACGTCGTGGTGCCGACCGCTTATTTCCTTGAGCGGCAGATCAAGGCTGGCGTTTTCCAGAAACTCGACAAGTCGAAACTTTCGAATCTCACCAACGTCTGGCCGGAGATCGCCAAGCGCCTCGCCATCTACGACCCCGGCAACCAGTACGCCGTCAACTACATGTGGGGCACGACCGGCATCGGTTACAATATAAAGGCGTTACGCGAACGATTTGGCGCCGATGCCAAGATCGACAGTTGGGATTATGCCTTCAAGCCGGAGAATTTGGCGAAGTTTAGGAACTGCGGCGTTCATATGCTGGATTCTTCGGACGACATTCTGACCACGGCGCTGCACTATATCGGCATCAACCCGGATTCGACGGATCCGGAAGAGCTCGAACAAGCTGCCGATGTCGTCGCCAAGGTGCGTCCGTCGGTGCGCAAATTCCACTCGTCGGAATATCTCAACGCGTTGGCCGGCGGTGAAATCTGTTTTGTCGTGGGCTGGTCGGGCGATATCAAACAAGCGCAGAAACGCGCGGCCGAGGCAAAAAACGGTGTCGAGATCGGCTACGCCATCCCTAAGGAGGGGGCGCAGATGTGGTTCGACAATCTGGCCATTCCGAAGGACGCCAAACATGTCGAGGAAGCGCACGCCTTTATCAATTACCTGCTGCGGCCGGACGTTGCCGCCAAGAACAGCAATCTCGTTTCTTACGCGAATGGCAATCTGGCGAGCCAGAAGCTGATCGACCTGACTGTGCTGAAAGATCCGAGCATCTATCCAGATGAGGCAACGATGGCGCGGCTTTATGTCATCCACGCCCATGATGCGAAGACCCAACGCATGATCAACCGGCTCTGGACGAAGATCAAGACCGGGCGTTAGCGCCAGCGGCGGTGCAGCCACAGCCACTGTTCGGGGCGTTCGCGCACCCAACCTTCGACGACATTGGTGATCACCTGCATGGTGTCGACAACGTCGATCTTGCCCTCGGCATCGCGCACCGGCTCGATCGCCTCCGTGATCTCACCATAAAACCCGTCGCCGGGTAGACGCACGATGCGCGCGCCGTGGATCGGGCATTCGATCTGCCGGGCCAGACGCGCGATCAGCGCGTTCGCCTTGGTTTGACGTCCGAAGAACTTCACGTCGACGCCCCGCGTGCTGTATTGATCGACGAGCATGCCAACATGGCGGCCTTCGGCCAGCTTTCGCGCCAGCGTGACAGGAGCGGACAGGCTGGTCGGCAGCAATTCGCCCATCGAGTTTGAGCGGATGCGCATGACCGCATCGGCGACCTGGCCGAGATTGGGGCGCCGGTACACCACAATCATATTAAGACCATAGGTGTGCGCGACCTGCGCGGTGAGCTCCCAATTGGCGAGATGCGCTGTGAAAAGGAGCGCCGGTTTGCCATCGAGCCTCAGTTGGTGAAAACGCTCCAGCGTTTCCGGGCCGTACTCGATGTCGGAGGGACCTGCGACCGCGGGATCGTAAGTTTTGATGCGGTCGAGATGCGCGAATTCGGCGGCAACGCGACCAAGGTTATCCCAGACTCCGTCCAATATCCGTTCGATTTCTGCATCCGTCTTTTCGGGAAATGCGGCCTTAAGATTGGCGCGGCCGATCTTGTGTTCGGGCAGCCAGGGCCCGACCCGGCGCAATGTCACGCCGAGGAGGTTCGCCATCGCTTTGCGATTCGTCAGTCGCAGGACACGCAGCAATCCGGCCACGACATGCCCGGACAATGTGTCGAACAAATCGATCAGATGCAGGCGCAAGCTGCGGGCGAGGGTGGGCATCGCAGCTAGAAATGCACGATGATCTTGCCGAACACCTGGCGGCTTTCGATACGCGCCAGACCGCGCTCGAATTCGGCGACCGGTACTTCAAGGTCGATCACCGGCAGCAGACCGCCCGCCATCTTGGCGAGGCTGTCGCGGATGTTGCGGATCGAAGCGCCGAACGAGCCGAAAATCTTGTACTGCTGCTGAAAGAGCTGCATCAGGTTAAAGGTGATCGTCGGCCCCGCAGTCGAGCCGCAAGTGACGAGCCGCCCGCCGCGCTTGAGTACCAGCAGCGATCCGTTGAAGCCTTCGCCGCCGACGTGCTCGAAGACCACGTCGACGCCTTTCTTGTTGGTGAGCTTGCGGGTGATCGTTTCGAACCGCTCCTTCTTGTAGTTGATGACGTGATCGGCGCCGAGATCTTTGGCCTTCTTCGCCTTCGCGTCGTCGCCTACGGTTGTGATCACCGTGCAGCCCAACGCCTTCGCCATTTTGATGGCGACGGTGCCGATACCTGAGCCGCCGGCCTGCACAAGGATCGTTTCTCCCGGCTGCAGCTTGGCGTTGTCGAACAGCATGTGCTCAACGGTGGCAAAGCCGATCGGCGCGCAGGCCGCGTCCCGCATTGAAACGTTTTTGGGCACCGGGATGACGAGTCGCGCCTCGATGTTGAGCAGGTCTCGAGCAAATCCGTCGATGTGGAAGCCCATGATACCGGCAACATTCTCGCAGAGATTGTCGCGGCCTTCGCGGCAGGCTTTGCAGGTACCGCAGGTTTTCGCGCCGTACGTGACGACAGGATCGCCCGCCCTGAAGTTCGTAACGTTCGCTCCGACAGCGGCGATTTCACCGGCCGCCTCAACTCCGACCACGAGCGGCATCTGGCGCTTGGCGAACGCCATGCCGCGAAAACCCCACAGATCGAGATGGTTGAGCGCGACAGCCTTGACGCGGACCTGCACTTCGCCGGCTCCCGGAGCAGAGGGCTCCGGGACCTCGCGCAATTCAAGCTTGCGGTCGGCGACGAGCGTCAGCGCGCGCATGTTTTCAAGCCGGCTCGCGCGCCATCACCAGCGAAACATTCTGTCCGCCGAATCCGAAGGAATTGGAGATCGCGTAACGCGCGCTCGCGTCACGCGCCTTATTCGGCACGACGTCGAGCAGGATATCGGGATCGGGCGTGTTGTAATTGATGGTCGGCGGTATCCGGCCAGTTTCCATCGTCAGCAGCGTGAACACCGCCTCGACCGCGCCCGCGGCTGACAGGGTATGGCCGATCATCGATTTGTTCGACGACATCGGGATCGATTTGGCGCGGTCACCGAACACGGTCATCACGCCTTTGCTTTCCATCTTGTCGTTTTCCGGTGTTCCGGTGCCGTGCGGATTGATGTATTCGATGTCCTGCGGCGTGATACCGGCGTCGTCGAGCGCATTGCGAATGCAGCCGATGATCGGCTTGCCGTCCGGACTCGAGCGGGTGCGATGAAAGGCGTCGGCCATTTCGCCGCAACCGGCGAGTACGCCGAGGATTTTCGCGCCGCGGGTATTTGCGGATTCCAGGCTCTCCAGCACGAGCGCCCCGGCGCCCTCCGCCATCACGAAGCCGTCGCGGTTCTTGGAGAATGGTTTGGAGGCCGATTCCGGCGGATTGTTGGACGTCGACAGGGCGGAGAGAAGCGAGAAGCGGATTAGCGATTCCGCATTGACCGAGCCGTCAGTTCCGACGCACAGCGCGGCATCAGTTTCGCCGCGGCGGATCGCTTCGACGCCGAGCTGGATTGCGGTCGCGCCGGAAGCGCACGCGGTTGAGAGCGAAATAGGCGAACCCTGCGTCCCGTATTTGTCGGCGATCGCATCGGCGACGCTGCCAAACAGAAAGATGTCATTGTACTTGGCGTATTTGCCGCTGCCGGCCGCCTTTACAATGCCTTCGTAGCTGACCTGTCCTTTGGTCATCGCGGCGCCCGCCAGGTCGATACGCTGCGGCCATTCGATTTCGACAGGAGCCACCGCGAGAAACAGCGGGCCGGGAAAATTTCCTTTGCTGCCGATGCCAGATTGGCTGACCGCCTCGTCGACGGCGAGATCGGCAAATCGGGTTGCAAGCGTCGGCGCGCAGACCGGGTCAACGTCGATGAAATCAACGGTGCCGGCGATGGTGGTTTTCAGGCCGGTGGTCGGAAAGCGCTTGATACTGCGGATACCAGATTGACCGGCTGTCAGTTTTTGCCAGTTTTCAGTCTTTCCGGCGCCGAGGGAAGTGACGACACCCATGCCGGTGACGACAACGATGGGCCGTCCGGCCTTATCGCGGGTTGCTGCCATCGGTCGCCTCCTATGCTGCCCGGATGAGGGCCATGCCTTCGCCCCGCCAATAGCCCACGCTCGTCACCACGACCTGCTTGAGCTGATCGCTCATCGGTTGCTCCAGGCCAGACTTATCGTGCGGTGGAAACAGATTACCATGCCCCAACGCAATCGCCGCAATAGCGACATTGACGACGAACTGCGCCTCCAGCGCCTGTCCGATATAAGTAGCGGTGGCGCGGACCGGAAGGCCGCCAAGACCCTTTAAGAACTCACGTTCTTCGCGCGTCGCCGGCTCGGCGCCGGTAGCCCCCGACAGAACGGCAGCGCTGCGCTTGTCGATTTTATTCGCGATGCGCTGCCACATCTGTTGGAGCACAGTCGTGACGCTGCGTGCCGTACGCTTCGGGCGCTCGGCCATCACATCGGAAATGCAAGCAAATATCTTGGCGCCGCGTTTTTCCGCATGCCCGCGTGATTCGATAACGAGGAATGCGCCGAGCGAGCCTGGCACCAGCCCGCCATGTTCGCCGCGGTCCCACACCCCCGCGTGCCCACCGCGCAGGAGCGAGGAGGCGAACTCGAACAGCATCATCATTTCCTTGCGGTCGGCGTTGTAGGAGCCGCCGACAAGCGCGATCTCGCTCTGCCCGGCATTGATGCGCGAGACTGCGATACGAACGGCATTCACGCCGGCGGCTTCCTCGCCCATAAATGTGCGCGAAGAGCCCGTAACACCGTGCACAATCGAAATGTTGCCGGCGAGCAGGTTTGATAACTGCGCCAGAAACAAAGTCGGCCGCAGATCGCTCATCAGCTTCTCATTGAGAAGCTTGTCCGGATCGTTGGTGGCCGGCATTGCCGACAAGATCGTGGTGTCGACGGCGGTGTCGCGTTCGCCGCCGCCCGCCGCCACGATCATGTCGGTGCGCGACAGGATCTCGGTATTGCCCTTGAGACCCGCGCTGTCGATTGCGAGACCGGCGGCATAGGTGCCAATGCGCTGCCACGCTTCCATCTGGCGTTGGTCGCCCTTTTTCGGAATCTGCTTGTCAAAGTCGACCGGTCCCAGCGGATGTATCGAAAACGGCGCGTAGGTCTTGTCGTCGACGTTGATCTCGCCGGAGTTCAGTTTCTGCCAGGTCGCTTCGGGGCCCTCGCCGAGGCAAGTGATGATGCCGATCCCGGTGATGCAGGCGTCACGGGTGGCATCGGTCATGCAAGCAACTCGGCCGGATATTGGATTTGCTCCGCGAAATCCTTCATGTACTGCGCGGTCTGGGCGCTCGGGAAATCCACCACGCGGAATTTGAGGGTGGCGCTGCAGACCGGTTTTCCGCCGCGCTCTGCCTTGGCCTCCGTGATAGCGAATCCAGATCCGTCATGAACGAGCTTCGCGGTCAGCGAGAGCACATCGCCCGGACGCACGAAGTCGCGGAATTTCGCTTCGGTCACGCCGGCGAGAAACGGCATGCGCTTGAAGTTGTTGAGCGCGACCAGCAACCAGCCTGATGTCTGTGCCATCGCTTCAGTGAGCAACACGCCGGGCATCAGCGGAAAGCCCGGGAAGTGCCCCTCGAAAATTGTGTTCTCTTTCGGGACTATCGCTTCGGTCCGGATCGTCTGCTCAGTGCGGTTGATCTCAACGATCCGGTCGATCAGCTGGAAATACTCGAGGCGCATGTCGGGGCGGGATCACGCCCCTTTGGCCGCGACGAGCTCATCGATGCGCGCGGCGAGATTCTTGAGAACGAAATATTGCGCGGTCGTGGCTTTGCCCTCATTGACCTCCTGGGTCCACTGCTCGAGCGGCATCTTGATGCCGAACGCCTTGTCAATCGCGAACGCAATGTCGAGGAAGTCGAGGCTGTCGATGCCGAGGTCGTCGATGGCGTGGCTTTCCGGCGTGATGGTCTCGCGGGGGATGTCGCAGGTTTCGGCGATGATATTGGCAACGGTGTCGAACGTCGAAGACATCTGCAACTCTCTGATTTGTATTGAGTATTGGGCGACCCGGCGGCCGCGGGGACCCAGCCTGCTGCCCGCTTATGTTGGGCTCAGCGTATAGCGAAGCGGGACGGCAAGTTCAATGGCGCCGATTTCGTGGAGGAAACGCCGTTGGGGGAGGGAAAACCGCTTACCAGCGCGGCCGGTCTGTCTCGACCGGCGCGCAGTTTCGTCGTCCTGACAGGACACAATCCTGGGTCTTGCGCATCGCCGCCATCGTATCGGCGAGCCACAGACCGGCGCCAATCAATACGATGAGGAACACAAACGCCACGATGTTCATGATCATGCGCGAGCGATAATCGTCCGGCGCTTCATCGTGGCGGTATTTCGCGAACTCGTCGCCGCTTCCTTCCGGCCGCAATTCGTCGCTGCGCCGGTGCCGGAACGAAAGTAGACGCCCCTTTTCGCCGGGCGAATGATCATTGGCCATGGGTCGAACTTTAGCACGCGGTTCAGTTGTCGTCGCGCAGGCGCCTTTAAGGGAATTTCGGTTCTGCAAAGGCCAGTTCGGCGTCGTCGGGGGGCATCATCTGGAAAACATTAAGCGTGAAAGAGATCAACGTGTAGTACCCGAGAATGCCGGCCAGTTCGATCATGCCCTCGTTGGTGAGAAAAGCATGGACTCTCGCATAAGTGCGATCGCTCACCCGCTTGGTCCGGTACAATTCCTGGATGAAATCGTAGATGGCGCGCTCGTCCTTCGGCGCCTTGCTGGGAACACGCCCAGCTTTCAAATCGGAGATCGTTCGCGGCAACACGCCGGCCTTTTCCGCCATCGGCGCATGCGCGAACCATTCGAACTGTGCCCGCCACAGGCGCGCCGTGCAAAGAATCGCGAATTCGGACAGGCGTGGCGGCACCGTCGTTTTATAGCGGCAATGTGCGCCGAGCCGTTGGGCCAGGTCGCCGAACACGGGGGCATGCAGCCATGCCGCAAACGGTCCCCGCACGGTCAGCGTCTGACCGCGCGGGCCCGAGCGCATGGCCTCCATCAGCGCTCGCTGCGGAGCATTCATCTGCTCTTCGGTCAGGATGGGGACGCGCGGGGCAAAGCGCCTCGATGGGCGCCTAGATTGGCGCTTGGCGCGCCGCTTGGCAGCGGGCATGGCGAGTGTTCCTTGGTTGGTGAGTGCCTGAAACTGAGGCATCGCCCAATCTAGCGGAACGCTGGTAGAAACTGAAAGCCCGCTAGAGTGGCTCGGCGCGCACCTGGATGACGCCGCGGCCGACCATGCGCAATTCGCGCGCCGCCGCGTAGGACAGATCGAGCACCCGTCCGCGGACGAAGGGGCCTCGATCATTGACTATCACGACAACGCTGCGGCCGCTGCGTTTGTCGCTGACCTTAAGCTTGGTGCCGAATGGCAACGTACGGTGCGCGCAGGTGAGTTTGGCGCCGTCATACGCCGATCCGGACGCGGTGCGCCCGCGGTAGTTACGGTCGTAAAACGATGCCTTGCCGATCAGAGTTTGTTTTGAAGCCGCCGTAGCCATTGTCGTTGTCGCGGCGATGGCTACCGCCACGACGAGCGCTCGTCCGATCACGCGCATGATTCCCCCCACCGAACATACGAATTGCACGGGGAGCTAATCGCTCGTTCTTAACGGTTTTAAGGCAACGCGATAAAAAACGAAGACTGTTGCCGATCGTCCACGCCACGGAACCTCTTGTTGGTTCGCGTTACGGAACTTTGCTCCGCCGTGGCGAAGATCTGCGGACACTCGATTTGCGCTGTGGGCGGCGGGTGGCGTGAGCGGTGTCGCGTTCCGACGCAACTACCGCGGCACGGCGACGGCATTCATCGTGTAGTTTTTCCAGCTCCTCGTCGGTGAGGTCTTCGATAGCGGCGAAGCTGTTCTCCGCCCCTTTCATCGCCAGCACCAATTCCGACAACTTGAGCTGCAGCGCCAATGTGTCGCGGTTCTGCGTGTTCTGAATCAAGAACACCATCAGGAACGTCACGAACCTCGTGCCACCAGGAACGAATGACGCGGTTTTCGTTTTTTGAAGCCGTGGCCATTCGGGTCCCGGGTGCCGTGCCGCTGCAGTATCAGCGCCCGGCGCGTGGAACTCGTTCCAACGGGCTTTCAGCCTCGTCGTTTGCCGTTGGGAAGTGTCTGCTTGATGCGGGTCATACTGGCCCACGGATCCTTGCGCAGCTTGCTCAGGCGCTGCGCCAGATTGAGGACCGTGTATTGGTCGGCGCCCTTGAGCTTGCCGAGCTCGTCCCACTCGATCGGCACAGCGACGGGCGCGCCGGGCCGGGCGCGGGTCGAGTAGGGCGCGACCGCGGTC
>JAFAQJ010000074.1 GCA_019246455.1 Pseudolabrys sp. | reverse complement strand
TAGCTGTCATAAGCAAAGCGCTTGTCGCCTGATTTCGCCGCCAGCGCTTCGACCGTCGCGTCATTGAGGCCGAGATTGAGCACTGTATCCATCATCCCCGGCATCGACGCGCGCGCGCCGGAGCGTACTGACACCAGAAGTGGATTTTTGGTATCGCCGAACACCTTGCCAGCGAGCCTGCCCACTTGCGCGAGCGCCTTCTCGACCTGTGTCTTGAGATCTTTCGGATACTGCTGCTTGTTGGCGTAATAATACGTGCAGACTTCGGTGGTGATCGTGAAGCCCGGTGGCACCGGCAGGCCAAGCCCCGCCATTTCGGCGAGCCCGGCGCCCTTACCACCCAGCAGGTTGCGCATGCCGGACTTGCCTTCTGCTTTGCCGTCGCCGAACGAATAGACCCATTTGCTTTTCGACACGGCTTTCGGCGCGGTCAGGCGCTTCTTGGCGCCGTGCGCGGACTTGGCTTTCGCCGAATGCTTCTTCGATTTCTTGGCCATGATTGCCCCGCTCTAAAACACAGCGAGGCGGCCCGGCGCAACCCCGACACAGGGCCTAGTGGATGAGTCCCAGACCCAAAATACCGACGAGGATCAGATAAATGGCGACGATGAAATTCAGCAGCCGCGGCACCAAAAGGATGAGGATGCCGGCGATCAGGGCAACGATCGGCTGGAGATGAGCAATGCTGATGGTCATAAGATTCCTCCCGGGAAAAGAACACCGAAGGAACGTGCCTCGGAGCGCTAGGTTCCCTTAGTCGGTGGGCCCACACCAGCCCGGCAAATATCGTGCGTCCTTGCTCTTGGCGAGCTTCATTGCCTTTTTCATCGCACGATCAAAATCTCTGCGCACGACTGCGCTCTTGATCCTGCCACGAAAAAAATCCGCCCACAGAAATTCGCTGAACGGCGTCGTGTTCTTGGCAAACCCGCCCGCGCGGCGCAGTGCACCGGCGACACTGCGGTACGGATCGTCTTTCAATCGGCTGACGGTTTTCGGCAGGCGGTTAAAATCACGCCTGCGCCCTTGCACGTCATAGGGATAGACCCATCCGTGATGATCCATCACAGTCCAGAATTCCGATCTGCGCACCATGCTCAAATCGCCAATTACCGTCACCAGGACGTCGCGCAAACCTTCGTCGTGCAGCGCCAGGGCGAGATGGTGGTGATCGACAAGGTAGCAGCGTTTGTCCGGGCCGAGCACGACCGGAATCATATGCGCGCCGAGAAACCGCCGAACGTCTTTGCCGCCTCGCCCGCGGAGGTCTTTGCGCTTTTCTTTGACCTCGCGCATGCCGACCGTCATCTGCGTCGGCCGCAGCTCGGTGACACGGACAGGCTTGCGCAAAGGCTCGCGAACAACAGCCATGACTTGCCCTTGAAGTAACGCCTCAGCCTAGCCTTCGATGCGTGAAAAGTCAGCGACGGCGCGCGTCGCTTCGCGGATTTCGTTGAGCAGCTTGAGTCGGTTTTCGCGCACCGCCTTGTCGTCGGCGTTTACGGTAACTTTATCGAAGAAGGCGTCGACCGGAGCCCGCAATTTCGCCATCGCGCTCATGGCGGCGGCAAAATCCTCCTTGGCGATGGCGGCCGATGCATCCTTGCGAGCGACGGCAATGGTCTGCGCCAAAGCTTTCTCCTCCGGCACAGACAGCAGTTTTGTGTCGGGCGTTCCGGCGTAGCTCGTGTTGTCCTTCTTTTCCTCGATGCGGAGGATATTGGAGGCGCGCTTGACGCCGGCCAGCAGGTTCTTGCCGTCTTCGGTGTCGAGGAATTTGCCGAGCGCCTCGACGCGGCGCACGATAAGCAGCAAATCGTCTTGGCCGTCGAGCGCGAAAACGGCATCACCGAGATCGTGCCGCGCACCCTGCTCGCGCAGCTGTACTTTCAGGCGATCGGCGAAGAACGGCAATAGGTCGCCCTTCGCGAACTTGTTCAGCGGCAGGCGCAAATTATTGTCGATCACAATACGAATGACACCCAAAGCTGCGCGGCGTAGTGCAAACGGGTCCTTGCTGCCCGTCGGCTTCTCGTCGATGGCCCAGAAGCCAACCAGCATGTCGATCTTGTCGGCGAGCGCGACCGCGATCGACACCGGATCGGCCGGCACGAGGTCCTTTGGACCCTGCGGCTTGTAGTGGTCCTCGATGGCGTGGGCGACTGCTTCGTTCTCACCCTGCGCCTCGGCGTAGTAGCGACCCATCAAACCTTGCGTTTCGGGGAATTCGCCGACCACTTCCGTGAGCAGGTCCGCCTTGCAGAGTAGGGCGGCGCGCTCGGCCTTCACCGGATCAGCTCCGACGATTTGCGCAATCTGCCCGGCGAGGGCGACGATGCGCGCAACGCGCTCGGCCTGGGTGCCAAGTTTCTCGTGGAACACGATCTGCTCGAATTTCGGCAATCGGTCTTCGAGCCGCGTCTTGAGATCGGTTTCGTAGAAAAACTTGGCATCAGACAACCGTGCGCGGATCACTCGCTCGTTGCCGGCAATGATCGCCTTGCCGCCATCGGTGGCTTCCTCATTGGCGACCAGAATGAATTTGTTGGTGAGCTTCCCGGTCTGCGGATCGCGCAGCACGAAACATTTCTGGTTGTTGCGGATGGTGGCGCGGATCACCTCGTCCGGGATCGTCAGAAACGCCTTGTCGAACGAGCCCATTAGCATGACGGGCCACTCGACCAATCCCGCTGCTTCGGCGAGCAAGCCCTCGTCCTCAACCAGTTCGAACCCTTGCGCGAACGCCAAATTCTTGGCGTCGTGCAGGATCATGTCGCGGCGGCGCGCCGGATCGAGGACCACCTTGGCCTTCTCGAGCTTCTCAACGTAATCGGCAAACCGCTTCACCTTGAACGGCGTCGGCGCCATGAAGCGGTGGCCGCGCGTTTCGTCGCCGCTAACGAGCCCGTCAATCGACAGCTTGACGATCTCCGGCTCCTCGGTTTCCGGCCCGAAAGTCGCAACGATCGAATGCAGCGGCCGCACCCAATTGAGCGCGCCCGCTCCCCAGCGCATCGATTTGGGCCAAGGAAACGACCGCACCACTTTCGGCACGATGTCGGCGACGACCTCAATGGCCGCCCTGCCCGACTTCTCGATCACGGCAACATAGAAGTCGCCCTTCTTGTCCTGCTGGACTTTGGCCTCGTCGATCGACTTAAGGCCCGCGGCTTTGACAAAGCCGGCGACCGCCGCCTCCGGTGCGCCGACCTTTGGCCCCTTGCGCTCGTCCTTCACGTCGGGCGAACGGGTCGGCAGACCGTGCACCGATAATGCAAGACGGCGCGGCGTCACATAAGCCGACGCGCCCTCATAAACGAGCCCAGCCTCAACCAGCGCGTCCGTGACCATTTTCTTCAAATCGTCGGCGGCACGCGCCTGCATGCGCGCCGGGATTTCTTCGGACAGGAACTCGAGGAGCAGGTCGGGCATCGCGGTCACCGGAATGGTTACCGCAGGTAGCAGGCCGCCTCTTTGCTGTCACCTTTGGTTTTGTGTTGAAAACAGCGCCGATCCGCGGCGCTGTAGTAAATGGCAGCCGATAAATCCGAGCGATTTCGTTTCCGGCGTCGCAAGCCGGCGCGCGCGACCTTGCCGCGATGTTCGATCCGCCCGGCAGTGTTGCCCTGTGCTTTCAGCCTCTGGTCAGCCTTAGCGCGCGCCGCATCATCGGCTTT
>JAFAQJ010000165.1 GCA_019246455.1 Pseudolabrys sp. | reverse complement strand
GGCAACGACGGTGATCGAGGTTGGTGTTGACGTGCCTGAAGCGACAATCATGGTCATTGAACATGCGGAGCGTTTTGGTCTGGCTCAGCTGCACCAGCTGCGCGGCCGCGTCGGTCGTGGCGTCGGCAAGTCAACATGCCTATTGCTTTATCGGAGCCCATTGGGCGCCTTGGCCAAAGCTCGTCTCGCTATCATGCGAGAAACGGACGATGGATTTCAAATTGCGGAAGAAGACTTACGCTTACGCGGCGAAGGCGACGTGCTGGGGACGCGACAGAGCGGAATGCCAGGATTCCGTGTTGCGAGACCGGAAATTCACGGAAAATATCTTCATACCGCCCGTGACGATGCCCAGCTTATTTTGGCCCGAGACCCCAAGCTCTCAACGGATCGCGGCCATGCCCTGCGCTATCTTCTCTATCTCTTTGAAAAAGATGAGGCGATCCGTTTATTGCAGGCCGGATGATTACTTCGCCGGAACGGGACCCGGCGCCCCCGCACGAAGCGTCCCAGCCATTGCAGCCAGTTTTGCTTGCGCCTCCGGACCCGATCCGGGTTGCACAACACCGGCGGAAATAAGCAAGCTCATCGCCGCCTCAACCGTGATATCGAGTTCGACCAACGCCTCGCGTGGGACATAAAAGAAAAAGCCCGTCGTCGGGTTCGGCGTGCACGGCAGGAACACCGATACGTGTTCCTTTTGGGGGAGTTTCTCGGCAATGCCTGGGCTGGGCGGCTGCGATAGCAAGACGAGAGACCACATGCCCGGCGCTGGAAACTCAACCAGGGCGACCTTCCGAAAACTCGATCCCGTCTTCGAGAACAATGTCTCGAAGATTTGCTTCATCGTTTTGTAAATGGGACGCACGATCGGCATCCGGTTGAGCAGACTCTCGCCCAGCTCGACCAGAGTGCGGCCGACCAAATTCGCGGCGAGAAAGCCAAGCAAGGTCAGACCGATCAACGCGATCACCAGCCCGGTGCCGGGAATAGCGACCGGGAGATAGGTTTCAGGCCGAAGCGCCGGCGGGATAAGCGGGCCGACCAGCCCGTCGACCCATTTGATGAAAGACCACGTCAGCCACGCAGTGACGGCAACCGGCCCGGCCACTACCAAGCCGGTCAAGAAATAATTGCGCAGCCGCGCGAAAAACCCGATGTGCGGAACCACCGTCGGCTTCGGACTAACTAGGAAGGGGTCGACCGGATCGGTCATGAACCTATCCTATTCCACGGTGACGGACTTCGCGAGATTGCGCGGCTGGTCCACGTCGGTGTTGAGCGCAACCGCGGTGTGATAGGCCAACAATTGGACTGGAATGGCATAAACAAGAGGCGTCACGGTCGTTGCCATGTCAGGTAGTGTCAGAACGAGCGTCGATTCAACCGTCGCCTCACGTGCGCCTTTGGGGTCGGTAATCAGGATGATGCGGCCACCGCGTGCGGCAACCTCCTGCATGTTTGACACCGTCTTCTCGAAAACGCCCTCGCGACGCGGGCTTTTATCGTAAGGCGCGATAACCACGACAGGCATCGTTTCGTCGATCAGCGCGATCGGGCCGTGCTTTAGCTCGCCCGCCGCGTAGCCTTCGGCATGGATGTACGAAATCTCCTTGAGTTTCAGCGCGCCCTCCAGCGCTACTGGATAGCTCGTGCCTCGGCCCAAATAGAGCACATCGTGGCAGTTTGTGAGGGTGCGAGCCAAAGCTTCAATTTGCGGCTCGAGCGACAGCGCAGCGGCCATGTGGCGAGGTGTTTCGATCAGCGCGCGCACGAGATTCTGCTCGTCCTGATCGGACAGTACTCCGCGCGATCGTCCCGCCGCCACCGCAAGGCAACACAGAACAGCAAGTTGGCATGTGAAAGCTTTTGTTGACGCGACACCAATCTCCGGACCTGCAAGCGTGGGCGCCACGACATCGCTTTCGCGGGCGATTGTCGACATCGGCACATTCACCACCGACAGAACGTGTTGTTTGTTCTCCTTGGCATAGCGCAATGACGCCAGGGTGTCGGCCGTCTCGCCCGACTGCGAAATGAAAATTGCCAGATCGCCTGCGAAAAGCGGTGCTTCGCGGTACCTGAATTCGGAGGCGATATCGATTTCAACCGGCAAGTGGGAGAAACGCTCGAACCAATACTTTGCAACCAAGCCGGCATAAAATGCCGTACCGCAAGCCGAGATCGACAATCGTTTGATGTTCTTCCAATCGAACGGCAGATCGATCGGCAATTGGACACGTTCGGTTGTCATGTCGATGTAGTGCGCAAGCGTATGGCCCACGACTTCTGGCTGTTCGTGGATCTCTTTCGCCATGAAATGCTTATGGTTGCCTTTGTCGACCATCTGCGAGGACGCGCTCGACTTGATAATGGGTCGCTCAACTTTGTGTCCATTTACGTCGCGAATTTCGACCCCCGCATGCGTGACGATCGCCCAATCGCCATCCTCTAGGTAGGCAATAAGGTCCGTGAATGGTGCAAGGGCGATCGCATCGGAGCCGAGATACATTTCTCCGCTGCCATAGCCGACGGCGAGTGGTGAACCTTTGCGCGCACCGATCATCAAATCTTCTTCACCCGCGAAGATGAAGGCCAGCGCGAAGGCACCACGGAGTTGTTTGAGTGTCGCCGCGACGGCGTCAATCGGCGACTTTCCTTTCTTCATCTCGTCAGTGACGAGATGGGCGACGACCTCGGTGTCAGTTTCGCTGCCGAATTTTGCACCGTTCTTCCCGAGCTTCTCGCGTAATTCGCGAAAATTCTCAATAATCCCATTATGGACGACGGCGACTTTTTCTGTCGCATGAGGATGAGCGTTGCGCTCGGTCGGCCTACCATGCGTCGCCCAACGGGTATGACCAATTCCGATCTGGCCCGATAGCGGTTCACGCTCAAGTTTGGCCTCGAGAGCCCGCAGCTTGCCCTCGGCTCGACGGCGCGTCAGCGTACCTTTTTCGAGCGTGGCGACGCCTGCGGAATCGTAACCGCGGTATTCGAGACGTTTGAGCGCGTCGACCAAATGGCCGGCGACAGCCTTACGTCCAATTATGCCAACAATTCCGCACATCCCCCCCGGACGGCTCCTTGCTTGCGCATCAAGGCGCGTGAATATCCCGGTTTAAGCCAGCGCCCCGTTACGAATGGAAATCACAAGGCATTTCGGCTTGTGACAACTAACGGCGCTTCTTTCGGGCTGACTTCGTCTGTTTGCCCGCGGGTTTGACGCGGCGCAAGCTCTTGGCCCAACCTTTCTTAATAATCTGCGGACTGCGCTCGAGCGACAGTGACCCCGGCGGCACATTGCGCGTGATGACGGACCCCGAGCCGATGTAAGCACCATCCCCAACTTTGACGGGAGCAACCAGCGCCGTATTCGAGCCAATGAAAGCGCGGTGACCTATATCAGTTCGGTGTTTGGCTAGACCATCATAGTTGCAAGTGATCGTACCTGCGCCCACGTTGGCGCCGACACCCACACGCGCATCGCCAATATACGTCAAATGATTCGCTTTTGCGCCCTTTTGAATTTTGGCCGCCTTCACCTCGACGAAATTGCCGATGTGAACATCCTGTTCGAGATCCGCGCCGGGTCGTAACCGCGCATACGGTCCAACCCGAGCACCTTTGCCCACACGAGCGCCCTCAAGATGAGAGAAAGATCTAATCAGAGCGCTGTCAGCGATCGAAACAGCCGGACCAATCACAACATTCGGCTCCACAACAACGTCGCGACCGAATTTCGTATCAGCCGATAAGAACACCGTCTCCGGCGCTACGAGCGTCACGCCCGCATTCAGGGCCGATGCGCGCAGCCTGCGCTGCATCACCGCTTCCGCTTGAGCGAGCTGTGCCTTGGTATTGATGCCGCGGACGTCGTCTTCGTCGGCCTCGATAACAGCAGTTTTCAGCCCCATCCGCCGCGCGACTGCAACAGCTTCGGTCAGATAGTATTCGCGCTTCTGATTGGCATTTCCGATCTGATCGATAATGCTCAGCGCGGTTTTTCCGGAAAATGCCATCAGACCACCATTGCAGAGCGCAATACGGCGCTCTGTTTCAGTGGCTTCCTTTTCTTCCCGCACCGCAAGAAGTTCACCGCCTTGCGTGACTAGCCGCCCATACCCTGTCGGATCGAGCGGCCGAAAACCAAGCACCGCAACGGCGGCGCCATTTGCAATTGCGTCACGCAATTGATCAAGCAATTCCACCCGGATTAGCGGCGTATCACCAAACACAACTAGAACATCGTCCACCCGACGCTTGAGCGCGGCACGTGCAATGAGCACTGCGTGTGCCGTTCCCCGTCGCTCTCGTTGAACGAATAGCTGGGCGGAAGGCACAATGCGATGCGTTTCCTTCGATACGGAATCCTGCTTCGGCGCGGTCACCACGACTATGCGCGTCTTCCGCAACCTTCCGACGGCGGTCAGAACGTGAGCGAGCAAACTGCGCCCCGCAATGACATGCAGCACCTTCGGCAGATTTGAGAGCATCCGCGTCCCATCGCCGGCCGCAAGCACGATGGCAAGGCAAGTCCTCCGGCTCATTCACGCTCCATCTGTCCTGAATGCCAGCCGTCATAGCCGAGCGCGCACGTCTGGCAAAGTCTTACGCACGTTCGTGCAAGAAGGAATCGTCGGATTCTGCTAATGTTTTCAACGATTCGCCACGGAGCCGACGCAATGGCGGCCGACACAGCGGGTGCTGTTGAAAACGCGAGAGCCGCGATTCCGCCAGCCGCATGGCGTATGACCCTTTGGGGAATCGCGACTGTCATCGCGATCGTGCTCATGCTGCTTTCCGCGGCCAGTGAAAGTGGCGCGGAACGACTTGCACTTGCCGTCAATACCTTGGTCGGCAAACCGCCGGTCGCGGTTGCGCAAATTCCGGCACAACTCACTCCGTCGCCCGAAACCATTAAGCTTGGTGAAGATTTGCGTGAACTGACGGCCGATCGAGAGCGCCTCAATGCACGCCTCGCCAAGCTCGAAACGATGCTCGATGACGTCACCGGTTCGATCAAGCGCCAAGCCGCACCCGCGGGCCAATCTGCTGCGCCGACACCGGCCGCGACGACACCACCGCCGGTCGCTGCCCCGGCTACGATGGCTTCTCCATCGCCTGTCGCGGAAGGAGCGCCTGAACCGGATTCCGTCCCGCTGCCACGTGAACGCGTGGCGCGCCTGGACAGCAACGAACCGGATCCAGCAGCGACCTTGAAGACCGAAATCGGTATCGATCTGGGAGGCGCTGCGACGCCGGACGCTTTAAAAGCCCGCTGGGCCGGCCTCAAAGCTAATCTCGGACCATTTCTTGGTCCTCTGCAGCCTGTGATGGTTGTTCGGGAAGCTAAGCCGAACAGTCCGCCGTACCGCTTGATCCTCGCCCCCCTTCCTAGCAACAATGCGGCTGTCCAAGTTTGCGCGCGGCTCGCAACCCTGCGAGCCTTCTGTCGACCAGCAAATTTCACCAGCCAAGAAGCGGCGCAGCTATAGTTGCCGCCAAGGGTTTGCGGCATGAAACTGTTCCTGCCCAGCGCGCGCGCGACAAACATCTTGCTTGTCATCGGGTTTTGCGCGCTCGGGTATGCGTTCTACCTGCGCTATCTCGTGATCGAATTCTCGACCGTCGGTCTTGCCTGCAATACCGGCCTTGACACGTGGCTCTGCCTCACTCGCCGCGTCGTCACTGTGCTCTTTCAGCACTCTGTTTTCGGAACAGCCGCGATCGTTATCGCGACGATCAACTTGTGCCATCCATCGCTGGTGCTGTTCGCGGCCGCGCTTGCCGCGGCGGCCTTCGGCATCGTGCTGTACAACGTCGCGCTGTCCGGCCTCGCAGTCGCGCTGCTGGTGTTCAGCTTAGCGCGCCGCGCACCCGAGCCAGAGTGACCGCGAGCGCCGCGAACGTCGCGCACAGCCACAGCGATTGCCAGTTGCCGAACGATTCATTCAGCGCGATGTAAGGAATCGAAAACGCCAGTATAGCCGCGGCGGTTAGCTCTGCCGCCGATCGTGATCCGCTGCCGCTGGCGTTTATCAAGCTGTGCAGCAGAAACGGCAGCGCCGCGACCGTGAACGGCGGGAACGGAAAATCGCGATAGCGCGGATCAAACACGAGACCAAGTGCCACCATAATGGCGACTGCCGTGAAGGCCATGAGTGTCAAGCCGTAGACCGACGTCAGGCGATCAGCCGTGCGTCCCGAGATGGGCCCTATGATTTCGGAAAACCGCGGCGCCGGTCTGCCGGACATGATCATCGCAGCACCGAGTATTGGTGCGAGCACGGCGACCCCCGCCGTTGCAAGAGAGCGGACCCAGCCTCCGGCACCGAGACTCTGCATTGGCACGTTTTCGAACGTGATACCGAGCAGGATTCCCCCAGACGTCGCGCAAGCGGCAACCGCAAGCCATGTCCATAGCGTCCTCGCGCCGCGGCGCCATAGGACCGCGACGCCGAATACGACGAGCACGAACAGCATGCCGCCAATCCCCTGCCATAACCAGTACGGGTGATTAGAAACCGGCTGACCCCAATCGAACTTAAACTCACGCGTCGCGCCGTCGAGTAGCCCCCAATGCCCACCCACCGTGCCTTCGAATGTTCGTTTCCACGGCTGATCGAACGCCTCGATCACGTTGACGCGAAAGTTTTCCGTCCTGGCGCGTGCCAGCACATCCTGGATGACGCGAGCCTGATTAAACGGCGACGGCAGCGCGCCCTCACGCATGCGTCCCGCACTGGGCCAGCCGAATTCACCGATCAGAACGTCTTTGCCAGGAAACGCGGCGACAACCCGATTTCGGATTGAGTCGACATGCGCCGCCGCATATGGCGCGGCAATCGGGAAGTCTTCCCAATACGGCAAGATATGAATCGTAATAAAATCCGCGGCGGCAGCGACGTCGGCATTGCGCAGCCAGAATTCCCACACGTCCGCGTAAGTGACTGGGACATGCACGCGCGCTTTCACGGCGCGCATCAGCACCGCCAAATCGCCGCCCAGCATCTCGCCGCGTAGCAACACTTCGTTGCCGACGATCACCGAGCGCACGACATTCGGTAGACGATTGGCGATGCCGACCGCGATCTCAATCTGCTCCGCGGTTTTTTGCGGATTGCTCGATACCCACAATCCCTGCATCACCTTCAGACCATGTCGCGCGGCAATGTCAGCAACCTGATCAAGACCGTAATCGACCGAATAGGTGCGCACGCAGTCCGTGATGCGCGCCAGGCGTATGAGATCATCTTCGATCTGCGCTGCCGAAATACGCAACGTCGGATCGAGCGGTGTCTGACTGTCCCGGAACGGCGCATAGGACAAGCAATAGAGCTTGCCCGATACACCCAGCGCGGATTGCGGCACGGGGATCGGCCGGCCGAGCCACACCCAGCCCGCAGCGACGACAGCGGCCGACAGCGCAAAAAGTGCAAGAACCAGCCGCATCAACCGCCCTCGATCCCCAAGCCAATCGCTCAAACGGGCTTATCGTGCCGCCTTGGGGCTGCCAAGCGCCCTCAGCGTCGAGCGTTTAAGCATGTCAGTGTTGGATGCTAGACAAAGGTCGCGAGTTCGGGCCTCATCGTTCCGGCGACCTTGGGGCAAACGCCGTATTGCTGACCCAATCCGGGCGCAGAGGTGCGGCGAGAGTTCTCGGGGCGAATTCAATCAGCAGCAAAGCGATGTGTGTTTTCCGTTCACGTCACCTTAGTGTCATCGCCATGGCTCTAGCTTTGGTCACGAGCCCTGTCCTCGCTCAGCAGAACAATGATCCTAAAGCCGCCGAGCAAGCTGCCGCCGAGGCTGCAAAGGAAACGCAGAAGAAGATCAACGAAATCGCCGAAGCAACCCGCCTGCTAAACGGACCGGCCGGCAATCCGGAATGCGTATGGCTCGGCCGCCGGGTAGTCAGCCTGCTATGGCGTGACGATCTCGACACTGCCTTCCGCCACCTCGATCTCTACGACCGTTTTGGCTGCCCGAGTGGCCATATCCAGGCCACCTTCCGCTGCCTCGTCCGCCAGGGCAACATCGACCCCAAGGCGCAAGAAAGCCTCAATGGACGTGTCCATTCTTGTTGGATTGACCCGACGCTAGCTGCGGCCGCGCCGCCGCCTGCCGCCGCCCAGGGGCCGGCTAACTCTACCGGAACAACCACCCGATAACCGCGTTGCCAGCGGGGCGAATTTTGCCGCCGCGGTATGTCCGCGTCACGGATTTGCCATGTCGGGTGCCTACTTGAGTCGTCGCCTCATCCCGAGTTACGCTGCACTGCCGCGTAAAGTTGGGTCGAGCCCAGGGGACGGGTTCGGGGTCGTCTTTTCCTGCCCCATCGAGCTGTGAGTATGCGCTCCGCTGCA
>JAFAQJ010000154.1 GCA_019246455.1 Pseudolabrys sp. | reverse complement strand
TACAGCATTTGGGCGATGCGCAAATCGCTCAATCGCCGGCACGTCATGCCGGTGATCATCGGCAGCATCCCTGGAGTTCCCGTTGGCGTCTGGCTCCTGTCCTACGCCGACCCGAGCCACCTGCGGCTGGGCGTCGGGCTCCTGCTGATCGCATATGGCCTTAATGGTCTGTTGCGGCCCAGATTGCGGGTCGTGCCGGCAAACACGCCGTTTGAAATCGTGCTTGGCTTCTTCAACGGCATTCTCGGCGGCATGACCGGACTGTCGGGCGTGTTCGTTACCATCTGGGCCTCGATGCGTGGCTGGTCGAAGGACACGCAACGCAGCGTCTACCAGCCAGTATTGGTCGCTTCCGCGGTCCTGACCGGGACGTCGCTGGCGATCGGCGGCGCCATCACGCCGCCGGTGGTAACGCTATTTCTCTACGGCTTGCCGGTGATGGGCGCGGGTATGCTGGTCGGCATGAAGCTCTACGGCCATCTCGATGATGCCGGATTCCGCAAAGTCATTCTGGTGCTGCTGTTGATCTCCGGTTTGGTGCTTTTCGTCCCGGAAGTCCTCGGCATCCGTTAGCGCTCGCGCGCGACGGCGCTCTCGTGCCAGCGTCGCAGCGCGAGATAATTAATCCACGCAAGCAGAAAATAGATGGCGATGCCGGTGACCGAGAGCAGCACCAGCGCCGCGAACATCCGCGGGATATTGAGGCGATAGCCGGACTCGGCGATGCGATAGGCAAGGCCGGAGCCTGCACCGGCCGAGCCTGCCGCAATCTCCGCAACGACAGCACCGATCAACGACAGGCCCCCGGCGATGCGAAGGCCGGCCAGCATCTGCGGCAGCGCCGACGGCAATTTCAGGCTCCACAGCACGCGCCAGCGCGACGCATGGTAGAGCTCGAACAGCGCCGCGAGATTATGGTCGACAGAATTGAGGCCTAACGTGGTGTTTGCGAGCACCGGAAAGAACGCGACGATCCAGGCGCAGGCCAACACCGCACCTTGCTGCGGGAGATAAATTAGGAGCAGTGGCGCGATGGCGACAACTGGCGTCACTTGCAAAATGACCGCATACGGATAGAGCGAATATTCGATGAGCCGCGACTGGTTGAAGGCGACCGCGAGCGCGATGCCGCCAATGGCCGCCAGCGCGAAGCCCTCAAATGTCGTGACGAGCGTGACGACAAGGGAGTCGCGCAAGATTCCCCAATCGGAGAGGAGGGTCGATGCCACAAGACCCGGCGCCGGCAGGACATAGGGCGGGATATTGTAAAATCGCACTAGCGCTTCCCACAGCGCGACGATAACGGCCAGAACAACGGCCGGCAGCGCGAATTGCAGCGCGCGCTGATTCACCGCGAGCCCTCCGTCGCTTTTGCGAGAGCCTCGGACACCACGCGACAGTAGCCCGCGTATTCGGGCGAAGTCCGGAAGCGCTCGTCGCGCGGATACGGCGCGTCGATCAAGATTTCAGCCGCGATACGACCGGGCCGCGGCGTCATCACCACGATACGCTGTGACAAAAACACAGATTCAAACACCGAGTGCGTCACGAAGATCACGGTCTGCCCGAGCATTTGCCACAGCGCGAGCAAATCATTGTTGAGCCTGAAGCGGGTGATCTCGTCGAGCGCGGCGAACGGCTCATCCATCAGCAGAAGCTCAGGCGCCGTCACCAGCGCCCGTGCGATCGATGCCCGCATCTTCATGCCGCCCGAGAGCTCGCGCGGATAGGCGTTCGCAAATGGCGCCAACCCGAGGCGCTCGACGGTTTGCGCAACCACGCCCGGTTTTTCATCGCCGTCCGTAAGCAAGAACGGCAGCGCAACGTTGTTCGCCACGTTTGCCCAGGGCATCAGCGTCGGTTCCTGAAACACGAAGCCGATACGCCCGGGCGCCGGCGAGCCAGCCGGCCATCTGACGCTTCCGGTTGTCGATTCGCTAAGGCCCGCGACGATGCGCAACGCCGTCGACTTGCCGCAGCCCGAGGGCCCCAGTAGCGATACGAGCTCGCCGCCACGCACGTCGAGCGACAGCGCTGCGAGTGCCACGG
>JAFAQJ010000411.1 GCA_019246455.1 Pseudolabrys sp. | reverse complement strand
CTCGACATCGTCGATCCGACGCCGCAGACCGTGGACGCGCTGATGAAGCTCGACCTCGCCGCCGGCGTCGACGTCGAGATCAAGCTGTAAAGGGTGACGACGATGCGTTCCGGAGTCATCGCACAGAAGGTCGGCATGACGCGGGTGTTCACCGATACCGGTGAGCATGTCCCGGTCACCGTGCTGAAACTTGGCCAGTGCCAGGTCGTCGGCCACCGTACCAAGGACAAAAATGGCTATGTCGCGCTGCAGCTCGGGGCCGGCAGCCGCCGCGCCAACAATATGAGCAAGGCCGACCGTGGCTCGTTCGCCAAGGCGAATGTCGAGCCCAAGCGCAAGGTCGCGGAATTCCGCGTCAGCGACGATGCATTGATCCCGGTTGGCGCCGAGATCACGGCCGATCATTTCGTGGTTGGTCAGTTCGTCGATGTCACCGGCACCTCGATCGGCAAGGGCTTTGCCGGCGGCATGAAGCGTTGGAATTTCGCGGGTCTGCGCGCATCGCACGGCGTATCGATCTCGCACCGCTCGATTGGCGGCACCGGTGGCCGTCAGGATCCGGGCAAGACTTTCAAGGGCAAGAAGATGCCGGGTCATCTCGGCGTCGATCGTGTCACCACGCTCAATCTCAAGGTGGTGCAGGTCGACGTCGAACGCGGCTTGATCCTGGTCGAAGGCGCCGTACCAGGCTCGAAGACCGGCTGGATCACGGTTCGCGACGCCGTGAAGAAGAAGCTGCCGAAGGAAGCGCCGAAGCCGGGTAAATTCCGCGTCACGGAAGAGCCGAAGGCGGACGCCAAAGCCGCGCCGGAGGCTGAAGCCGCTACCGCGCCGCCGGCCCCGGAAGTGCCCGCGCAAGCTCCCGCCGCTGAAGCGAAGAAGGAGGGCGCATAATGGAACTCAAAGTCGTCGCCCTCGATGGCAAGGAATCCGGCAAGGCCACGTTGCCGAAGGAAATCTTTGGCCTCGAGCCGCGCCAGGACCTGTTGCAGCGCTGCGTGAACTGGCAGCTCGCCAAGCGGCAACGCGGCACGCATAAGGCCAAGGATCGCAGCGAGATCTGGCGCACCGGCAAGAAAATGTACGCGCAGAAGGGCACTGGCGGCGCTCGCCACGGTTCGGCCCGCGTTCCGCAATTTCGCGGTGGCGGCCGTGCCTTCGGCCCGCTGGTGCGCAGCCATGCGCATGACCTGCCGAAGAAGGTCCGCGCGCTGGCGCTCAAGCACGCGCTCTCGTCGAAGGCCAAGGACGGCACCCTTATCCTCGTCGACAAGGCGAGCGTGAAGGACGCCAAGACCAAGGCGCTCGCCGCGCAGTTCGGCAAGCTCGGCCTCGTCAATGCGCTGATCATCGACGGCGCGCAGATCGAGCCGAACTTCGCGACCGCGGCGCGCAACATCCCGAACATCGACGTGCTGCCGGTTCAGGGCATCAACGTCTACGACATCCTGCGCCGCAAGACTTTGGTGCTGACCAAGGCCGCGCTCGATGCACTGGAGGCGCGATTCAAATGAGCACCGCCGATCCGCGCCACTACGACGTCATCCTGTCACCGGTCATCACCGAAAAGGCGACGATCGCCTCCGAGCACAACAAGGTTGTGTTCAAAGTGCGTTCGACCGCGACCAAGCCGCAGATCAAGGAAGCGGTCGAGAAGCTGTTCGACGTGAAGGTCAAGTCCGTCAACACGCTAATCCGCGAAGGCAAAACCAAGATGTTCCGTGGCCGTCCGGGCCAGCGCTCGGATTCAAAGCGCGCGATCGTGACCCTCGAAGAGGGCCACAAGATCGATGTCACCACGGGTCTCTAAGGAAACGGCGTCATGGCACTTAAAACATATAACCCCACCACGCCGAGCCAGCGTCAGCTCGTCACCATCGACCGCTCCTCGCTCTATAAGGGCAAGCCGGTGAAGTCGCTGGTCGAGGGTAAGAATTCGACCGGTGGCCGCAATAATAACGGCCACATCACGTCGCGTTTCCGCGGCGGCGGTCACAAACGCGCCTATCGTCTGGTCGACTTCCGCCGCACGAAGAAGGATGTGCCGGCGATCGTCGAGCGGCTGGAGTACGATCCAAACCGTACCGGCTTCATCGCGCTGATCAAGTACCAGGATGGCCAACTGTCCTACATCCTGGCGCCGCAGCGTCTGGCGCCGGGCGATCAGGTGATTTCGGCGGAATACGCCGACGTGAAGCCGGGCAATGCGATGCCGATCGCCAACATTCCGGTCGGCACCATCGTCCACAATGTCGAGATCAAGATCGGCAAAGGCGGGCAGATCGCGCGCTCGGCCGGCAGCTACGCGCAGATTGCCGGCCGCGACGGCGACATGGTCATTCTGCGCCTCAACTCGACTGAGCAGCGCCTTGTCAACGGCCGCTGCATGGCGACGATCGGCGCCGTGTCGAACCCCGACAACATGAACATTACGATCGGCAAGGCCGGCCGTCAGCGCTGGAAGGGTCGCATGCCGCACAACCGCGGCATCACCATGAACCCGGTCGATCACCCGCATGGAGGCCGTACCAAGGGCGGCAAGCACTGGACTACGCCGTGGGGCGTGCCGACCAAGGGTTACAAGACGCGCAAGAACAAGCGCACCGACAAATTCATCGTGGCGAGTCGCCACGACCGCAAGAAGAAGCAGCAGTAGGACGTAACCGATGACCCGTTCTGTTTGGAAAGGCCCGTTTGTTGACGGCTATCTGCTGAAGAAGGCGGACGCCGCGCGCGGTTCGGGCCGCCACGAAATGATCAAGATCTGGAGCCGGCGCTCGACCATTCTGCCGCAATTCGTCGGCCTGAATTTCGGCGTCTACAACGGCCAGAAGCACATTCCGGTGGCCGTGACCGAGGAAATGGTCGGTCACAAGTTCGGCGAGTTCGCGCCGAGCCGGACGTTCTACGGCCATTCATCCGACCGCAAGGCGAAGCGCGCTCCGGGCGCGGCTGCGCCTGCCGCCGCTGCGGCTCCCGCGGCGCCGGCTGCGAGCTAAGAAGGCGAGACGATTATGGGCAAGGCGCAACGCAAGCGCGACCTCGGCGACAACGAGGCCAAGGCAGTGGCGAGGGTTCTGCGGGTATCTCCGCAGAAGCTTAACCTCGTCGCGCAGATGATCCGCGGCAAGAAGGCCGCGACGGCGCTCGCCGATCTCGAATTCTCGCGCAAGCGTATCTCGAAAGAAGTGCGCAAGTGTCTGGAGTCGGCGATCGCCAATGCCGAGAACAATCACGATCTCGATGTCGACGAACTCGTCATCGCCGAGGCAAGCGTCGGCAAGTCGATCGTCATCAAGCGTTTCGCCGCCCGCGGCCGTGGCCGCATGGGCCGCATTTTGAAGCCGTTCTCGCACCTGACCATCGTCGTGCGTCAGGCCGAGGCCAAGGCTTAGGAGTAGTCATGGGTCAAAAGATCAATCCGATCGGTCTGCGTCTCGGCATCAACCGAACCTGGGATTCGCGCTGGTACTCCGGCAAGAACGAATATGGCGTTCTGCTGCATGAGGACATCGAGATCCGCAAAGCGCTTCTCAAGGAGCTCAAGCAGGCGGCGGTGTCCAAGATCGTGATCGAGCGGCCGCACAAGAAGTGCCGCGTGACGATCTATTCGGCGCGTCCCGGCGTCGTGATTGGCAAGAAGGGCGCCGACATCGAGAAGCTACGCAAGGCCGTGTCGAAGATGACGCAGAGCGATGTCGTCATTAATATCGTCGAAATCCGCAAACCCGAACTCGATGCCACGCTGGTCGCTGAGTCGATCGCGCAACAACTCGAGCGCCGCGTCGCATTCCGCCGCGCCATGAAGCGCGCCGTGCAGTCGGCGATGCGGCTCGGCGCCGGCGGCATCCGCATCAATTGCTCGGGACGGCTCGGCGGCGCCGAAATCGCGCGCATGGAATGGTACCGCGAGGGCCGCGTGCCGCTGCATACGCTGCGCGCCGACGTCGATTACGGCGGCGCCACCGCTTTCACCACCTACGGCACCTGCGGGGTCAAGGTCTGGATCTTCAAGGGCGAGATCATGGAGCACGACCCGATGGCGCAGGACAAGCGCGCCTCGGGCGAGGACAAGGGAGACCATCGCCGCGGCGATCGTTGA
>JAFAQJ010000145.1 GCA_019246455.1 Pseudolabrys sp. | reverse complement strand
CGCTCATCCGCCCCGGCCAGCCGCAGCAGCACCGCAGCGACGTCCGCAGCCGCAAGCGCTGCCCTCAGTTCTTCCGAAGCGGCGGCGACGTCCGTGACGGGTCGCGTTACCAGATAGAGGCGGGGCGCCGGCCGTGGTTGCACTTCTTTTGGTCGCGAAGCCATGACGGGGGCATGGTAGCGCAATCCGACGGAAAGAGGGCGTCGTTATTTGTGCGGCTTGGCGTCCGCGACCTGAAGCTTCTTGGTTTTTCCAGGCCTTGTCGCGCGCTTGGCCGCGACAGTAATGGTCATGGTTTTTGATTTTTGTTCTGCAGCTTTGGCGCTCTTGGTCGCTGACTTTGTTGTCGTGAGCGCGATCTTGATAATTTTCGCTCCGCCGGATTTTGGCGCCACGACGGCGCGAGATTCTGTGCCGCGAAGTGCGGGTGGAAACGGAATGGCCGCCGGGCCGTTCCACGCGAAAAGCCCAGCTTCGCGCTGGCAGGGGGCATTGGGCGGAACGCGGAATTGCGCGGCCGCGGTGCCGGCCTTCCAGTCGTCCGCTTTGCGGCCGGTGATCTTCTCGACGTAATCGCGGGTTTCCTGCGGCAGGCTGCCTTTCTTGTCGAGCCAATCCTGCACTCGGCGTGGGCCAGCATTGTACGCCGCGGCCGCGAGACCGAGCTTATGCCCGAACTGCTCAAACAGGTTGCGCAAAAGCTGTGCGGAGGCACGGACGGCTTTAAGCGGGTTGAACGGGTCATCGAGTCTGACCTGCGCGGCCGTCTCGGGCATGAATTGGGCGACGCCTTGCGCGCCGGCCTTGCTCACCACGTGTTGATTGAATCCGCTCTCCTGGTTGATGAGCTTGATCAGAAAAGGCGCGGGAATGCCGTTGTCGGCTGCCGCTGATGCCAATTCTTCGCATACAAGGTGGTGCGGGATGGCGCGGCGCGGCGGCAGCGGGATTACGGGCTGTTCAATCTCCGCTGGCGATGTGTCCGCCCCATCGGAGAGCTGGATGACATCGGATGTCGTTTCCGCAGGTCTTGCAATTGAATCAATAGCCGCGACGGCGTTTGCATCCTCGTTAATCGAGCTGCCGGTCGTATCGCGGAGTACCATCGAGGATGGAACCCTGCTGAAGTCTTTCTTCTCAGCGATCGGATTGGTGGGCTGAACCCAGGCAGCAACAAACAAGCACGTCGGCAGAATCAGTCGGCGCATTTCCACGTCGGTCCCATCGGCGCCGCCCCCGCAGCGCTCGCGTATTTGTGAGAAAAGGAAACCCCTCGTTGGCGCGCCTTTTGCTCACTGATGATGCCGGTTTTAAGGCCGCGAACGCCACAACGCCGCCGCAGTTCCCTACCGCGGCGGCGTTGCGCTCTTACGAATTTCGTCGATGCAATTTTACGGTATCGGAATCGGTCCCATGTTTTTGGGGACCTGATAGCCCTTCTGCACAGCCGGTCGCGCCGCGATCGTCTCGTACCAGCGTTTGACGTTGGGATATTGCTTGAGATCGATTGTCTGCCATTCGAAGCGCGAGATCCAAGGCCAGATCGCGATGTCGGCAATCGAATATTCGTCAGCGACGAACTGCCGGCCTTCGAGCCGCGCGTTGAGCACCTTGTATAGCCGCTGACCCTCTTTGAGGTAACGCTCTTCGGCGTAGGGAGCCTTGCCCGGATTGTATTTCACAAAGTGATGGACCTGGCCGAGCATGGGTCCTGGCCCGCCCATCTGCCACATCAGCCACTCGATGACGCGATAACGTGCCTCACCCGATTTCGGAAGAAGCTTTCCGGTTTTGTCGGCGAGGTAGATCAGGATCGCGCCCGATTCCATCAACGACATGTTGTTGTCACGATCGACGATCGCTGGAATGCGGTTATTCGGCGCTATTTTCAAAAAGTCCGGGGCGAATTGTTCGTCTTTCGAAATATCAATGGCGTGCACCGTGTAGGGCAGGCCGATTTCCTCGAGCATGATGGAAACCTTGCGGCCGTTCGGCGTCGTCCAGGTATAAAGATCAATCACGGGGAATATCCTTGAGCCGAGAGTGAGAGGGTTTGCATAAAAAGACCGCGCAATATGCGCGGCCCTTTTCTTGTTTTCGATTGAGCGGTCAGGCCGCCTTCTTTTCTAGATCGGCTTTCCATTGGCCGAGCGCCGCAAGGCCATTCATCTTCGCGCGATGTGCGAAGGCACGTTGCGCGGCTGCGACGTTCTCGGACTTGCCGGACCACGCCTTCTGTGGCGCCGCTTGCAAGGCGCGGCCATAGGAGAACGTGAGCGCCCATGGGAGCGGCCCCATGCGATTCATCGCGTCGAGGTGGGCTGTCGCTTCTTCGTCGGATTGGCCGCCGGACAGGAAGGCGATTCCAGGAACCGCGCCAGGCACGCAATTCTTCAGAACACGAACCGTTTTTTCCGCGACCTCCTCGACGCTCGCTTTCTTGGAGGATTTCTTGCCGGGCACCGCCATATTCGGCTTGAGCACGATGCCTTCAAGCGCCACGCGGTTGAAATAAAGCTCCTCGAACTGGAGCTTCAGCATGAGCGTGCTCACCTCGACGCAGCGGTCGATGTCATGGTCGCCATCCATCAATACTTCCGGTTCGACGATCGGCACGATGTTCGCCGCTTGGCAGAGCGCCGCGTAGCGGGCGAGCGCATGCGCGTTAGCGCGAAGGCAGGTGTAGGTCGGAATGCCGGCGCCGATATCGATGACGCCGCGCCATTTGGCAAACCGCGCACCCTGCTCGTAGTACTTGGCGAGTCGGTCAGACAGTTTGTCGAGCCCAACCGTGATGAGCTCGCCGGGGCATGCGGGCAGTGGCTTGGTGCCCTCATCAACTTTGATTCCAGGAATCGACCCGGCTTTCTTGATGATATCGACGAGCGGTGTACCGTCCTTCGCTTTTTGCCAGATCGTTTCGTCATAGAGAATGACGCCCGAAATCTGCTTCATGCCTTCACTCGACCGAAACAGCATCTCGCGATAATCGCGGCGGTTGTCTTCGGTCGACTCGACTCCGATCGCATCGAAACGCTTCTTGATTGTGCCGGAGGATTCGTCGGCGGCCAGGATGCCGCGACCGGGTGCGACCATCGCCTCCGCGATTTTATTGAGTTCGGCGAAGTTCATGAGTTCCTCCTTCAATCGGCTGTCCGGTTATTTTATCCGCAAAGCCTCGACGCCCGGCAAGGCCTTGCCCTCCATCCATTCGAGGAAGGCGCCTCCTGCGGTCGAGACATAAGTGAATTCCTTGGCCACCTTGGCATGGTTCAGCGCCGCAACGGTGTCGCCACCGCCCGCCACCGAAATCAGTTTGCCGGACCGCGTGCGATCCGCGGCGTATTTGGCGACTGTCACGGTGCCACGATCGAACGGCGGCATTTCGAAGGCTCCGAGCGGCCCGTTCCATATGACAGTCGCGGCGTCGGCCAGCGCCGCCGTGATGCGGCCGACCGACAGCGGCCCAACGTCGAGAATCAGACCGTCCTCAGGGATCGCGTCGATGCCGTAATCATGCGCGGGCGCATTCGCTTCAAAATAATAGGCGACGATGCCGTCGACCGGCAAAATCATCGCGCAGTTGCGCTGTTCGGCCTTGGCGAGAATGCGTCGCGCGGTGTCTGCCATGTCCTTTTCCGCAAGCGATTTGCCGATGTTGAGGCCCTGTGCGTGCAGAAATGTATTGGCCATGCCGCCGCCAATCACGATGCCATCGACCTTGTTGATCAGGTTTT
>JAFAQJ010000158.1 GCA_019246455.1 Pseudolabrys sp. | reverse complement strand
TCACCGGCTTCGGGCTCGGCGTCATCGAGGGCCTCACCAAGGTGTTCTTCCCTGAAGCCTCCAACACCGTGATCTTCGTCATCATGGCGATCGTGCTTCTGGTGCGGCCTGCCGGCCTGTTCGGACGGAGAGCGTGATGGAACGCGTCGCCGATCCAACCGCTGTGCAACGGCCCTCGGCGTGGCGTGCCCATAGTGAGAAGATCGCCTTTGTGGTGATGGTGATGGCGCTGGTTGTTGCGCCGTTCGTCACTTATCCGCTGTTCGTCATGCAGGCCCTGTGCTTCGCGTTGTTTGCCTGCGCTTTCAATCTACTGATCGGCTATGTCGGCCTGTTGTCGTTCGGTCATGCGCTTTATTTCGGCTGGGCAAGCTATCTCGCGGCCTATTCGGCTAAAGCGTGGGGCTTCCCGCCGGAGCTTGCGATCCTCACCGGCACCGCAACGGCCGCTTTGCTTGGCGTTGTCGCCGGCTCGCTCGCTATCCGCCGCCAAGGTATCTACTTCGCGATGATTACACTTGCTTTGGCGCAGATGATGTTCTTCTTCGCCTTGCAGATGAAATTCACCGGCGGCGAAGACGGCATCCAGAACGTGCCGCGCGGGCACCTGTTCGGCCTCTTCGACCTCGGCAATCAGACCATCATGTACTTTTTCGTGCTGGTGGTTTTCATCGTCGGATTCCTGTTCATTCATCGCATCATTCACTCGCCGTTCGGCGAAGTGCTCAAAGCAATCCGCGAGAACGAGCCGCGCGCGATCTCGCTCGGCTACAAGACCGACCGTTACAAACTCATGGCCTTCGTGCTGTCGGCGACGCTGGCGGGTCTGGCCGGCTCGACCAAGGCGTTGGTCGTGCAGATCGCCTCGCTTACCGACGTGAATTGGCCGATGTCCGGCGAAGTGGTGTTGATGAGTCTGGTCGGCGGACTGGGAACGATCTTCGGGCCGGTGATCGGTTCTTTCGTCATCCTGGCGATGCAGTACAAGCTTTCGGCGCTTGGCGAATGGGTGCTGGTGATTCAAGGCGTCATCTTCGTCACCTGCGTGCTGCTGTTCCGCCGAGGCATCATCGGCGAGATCGCAAATATCCTGCGCATAAAGCTTTGATGCCGGCGCAGCTTTTGCGAACGTAGCCCCTTCAAAAGCCGCGCGAATCAGCTATTACGCACTGAGTTTTCCACAGCTTGCGTAATCCGCATTTCCGTTGCCCGATGAGGGTGCCGGGACCACGATTGATTCCGGGGGGCGAGCGGCAGTGCTCGCGGGGCTATCGATGTCGGCGGGGCAGTCGGCTTGTCGCATGGACGCAATCGCGCAGCGCTGGAGCGATTTGGCGGAGCGCCGCCGCGCCCACTTCATCGAGCTCTTCAAGAGCGGCCGCTGGAAGCATTATTACAGTGAGCAGGAATTCCTCGACCGGCTCCGCGAAGCTGTCGCTTGCGCCGAGAACTGGAAGGAACTGGCAGGCTCGCCGCCAGAAATTCGAAAAGCCTCGTGATTTCTGGTCGCCCGCTATGCGGGATGGGGCTTTGAACCTCGGGTTCCGGATGCCATCATGACGACTGGCCTGACTGGCCCGTCCGTTCGTTACGGATGTCCGCCTTTCCAGAGAGATCCCCATGACCAGTGCCTTGTTTTCGCCGATCAAGCTTGCCGGCCTTGAGCTGCCGAACCGCATTGTGGTGTCGCCGATGTGCCAATACTCGGCGGACGACGGCTCGGCCACCGACTGGCACATGATGCATCTCGGCATGCTGGCCAATTCGGGGGCCGGTATGGTGGTGGTGGAAGCGACTGGCGTCGAACGGGGTGGGCGCATTACCCACGGCTGTCTCGGGCTCTATTCCGATGACAACGAGAGCGCGCTCACACGCATCATTCAGCAGTGCCGCCTGCGCGGCACGACGAAATTCGGCATCCAGCTCGCGCACGCGGGACGCAAGGCGTCCGCCAACCTGCCGTGGGATGGCGCAACCGCGCTTAAGAACGGCGGCGATCCGTGGCCAACGGTCGCGGCCTCCGGCCTGCCGTTCGGCGAAGGCTGGCACATTCCGGCGATGGCGGGCGACGCGGAGATGGCGCGCATCCGCGATGCCTTCGTTGCGTCCGCGAAACGCGCGGTACGGATCGGTTTCGACTCTATCGAACTACATATGGCGCATGGCTATCTGCTGCACAGCTTCATGTCGCCCTTGTCGAACACCCGCAACGACGGCTACGGCGGACCGCTCGCCAACCGCATGAAATTTCCGATCGAGGTCACGCGCGCCGTTCGCGCTGTCGTTCCGAAGAACATTGCGTTAGGCGCGCGCATGACCGGCAGTGACTGGAAGGACGGCGGTCTGACGCCGGACGACGCGGTCGCTATCGCCAAGGCACTCAAGGAGGCCGGGCTCGATTTCGTCTGCATTTCGTCGGGCGGCCTCACCGCTGATACGCGCACCCCGACCGATCCTGGCTACAACGTGCCGATCGCCGAAAAAGTGCGCAAAGAAGCGGGCATTCCGGTGCGCGTCGTGGGCATGATCGTAACGCCCAAGCAAGCCGAAGGTGTGGTCGGTCAGGGCAAAGCCGACATGGTCACGATGGCTCGCGCGTTTCTCGACGATCCACACTGGGCCTGGCACGCGGCCAAAGAGCTTGGCGCCGATGTGCCGCGACCCAAACAATATCTGCGCACCGGTCCGAAATTCTGGCCGCCGGCCGCGGCGTCCGCGTAATGCTCAACGCAGCTGCGAGGCAAGTGCCAGCAGCATTTGCG
>JAFAQJ010000157.1 GCA_019246455.1 Pseudolabrys sp. | reverse complement strand
TCACAAGGATCCGGTAACGCGCCCAGAGGGCGCGCTGACTGGGCTTGTCGATATCACCGGCGTCCTGCGTTGGCCTGAGGAACGCGGCTTGTTCACGCCGGGCGACGAACCCAACAACAACATCTGGTACCTGCGCGACCAGCGTTTGATGGCGCGCGCGAAAGATTGGGGTCCGGTTGCGCCGTTCTATGTCGACCAGGAAGAGCCGCAGCCGGCCGGCGGGCTGCCGCGCGTTGGCAAGCTCGCGTTGATGCTGCCGAACAACCACCTGCAATACGCGCTCACCTGGTTTGGACTGGCGCTCGGTTTGGCGGGCGTTTACGTCATTTGGCTGGCCGGACGGTTGCGGCGGCGCTGATCGCGTTCTTGTGCTAGTGTGCGCGGGCGCGACGGTAACAGCCAAAACTGATGTTTCTTCAATGCGTTATGTCTCAACCCGGGGCGAGGCTCCCTCGCTCGACTTTGTCGATGTGATGCTCGCCGGCCTTGCCCGCGACGGCGGTCTCTATGTGCCTGAGGCTTGGCCGTTGCTCGACGCCGGAACAATTGCTGGCTTTGCAGGCCGACCATACGCCGAAGTGGCGCTCGATGTGCTCCGCCCGTTCGTGGCCGGCAGCATCGCTGATGCCGATCTCGCGCGGCTTACAAATGAAGCTTATGGCGGCTTCCGCCACCCGGCGACCGTGCCGCTCGTCCAACTCTCGCCGTCGACTTTCGTGCTCGAGCTGTTTCATGGGCCAACCTTAGCATTCAAGGACCTCGCGATGCAGTTGCTCGCGCGGCTGATGGATCACGTACTGCGCGCGCGGGGCGAGCGCACGACGATTGTCGTCGCCACTTCGGGCGACACCGGGGGGGCAGCGGTCGAAGCGTTCCGTGGCCGCTCACAAGTCGATCTTGTCGTGTTGTTTCCGAAAGGACGGATTTCCGATGTGCAGCGCCGGATGATGACCACGGCCGAAGATGCCAACGTCCACGCGGTCGCGGTCGAAGGTACCTTCGACGATTGCCAGGCGCTGGTGAAGGCGATGTTCAATCACCATGCCTTCCGTGATCGCGTACGCCTGTCGGCGGTCAATTCCATCAACTGGGCGCGCATCGTGGCGCAGGCCGTCTACTATATGACGGCGGCGGTTGCGCTCGGCGCGCCGCATCGCAAAGTCGCGTTCACGGTGCCGACTGGAAACTTCGGCGACGTCTATGCGGGCTACGTTGCGTCAAAAATGGGCCTGGTGATCGATCGACTTATGGTGGCGACCAACGTCAACGACATTTTAGCGCGAACCTTCGCCACCGGCACATACGAAGTGCGCGATGTCATCCCGACGACCTCGCCGTCGATGGATATTCAGGTGTCGTCGAATTTTGAACGGCTGCTGTTCGACGTCGGCGGCCGCGACGCCACCGCGGTGCGCGCGTTGATGGGCTCGCTTTCGCAGTCGCGGCGCTTCGCCGTGTCGGCTTCGACCCTCAAGGAGCTGCGTCGGCAATTCTCCGCCGCGCGAGCCGACGAGGACGAAGTCGCCGCGACGATGCGGGCCACGCTGCACGAAAGCGGCTATTGCGTCGATCCGCATACCGCGGTCGCGCTGGCGGTTGCCGAGAAGGAGCCACGCGATCCGGCCGTGCCGATGATCGTGCTTTCAACCGCGCATCCCGCGAAATTTCCGGCAGCCGTTAAGGAAGCCTGCGGCGTTGATCCGTCGCTACCCGAATGGCTGGCCGATTTGCCAAAACGCCAGGAACGCGTGATGGCCTTGCCTGCGGAACCGGCCGCGGTCGAGAAATTTGTAGTGTCGGTATCGCGCGCAGCGCGGGAGGGAGCAGCGGCATGAGTGTCGAATTGACGAAACTGCCGTCGGGCCTTTCCGTTATTACTGATTCCATGCCGCATCTGGAAACGGCCTCGCTTGGCGTCTGGGTTGGGTCCGGTAGCCGCGACGAACGGCCCGACGAGCACGGCATTTCGCATTTGCTGGAACACATGGCTTTCAAGGGCACCAAGCGGCGCACCGCGCGGCAGATCGCGGAGGAGATCGAGCGCGTGGGTGGCGATCTGAACGCCGCAACCAGTGTCGAAACCACCGCCTACTATGCCCGCGTCCTAAAGGCCGACGTGCCGCTCGCGATCGATGTGCTGTCCGACATTCTCGCCAATCCAACCTTCGATCCCGGCGAGCTGCATCGCGAACAGAATGTCATCGTGCAGGAAATTGGCGCCGCCGAAGACACTCCGAACGACGTCGTGTTTGATCATCTCCAAGAGACGGCGTTCCCCGGACAGCCGGTTGGCCGGTCGATTTTGGGCACGCCGGACACCGTGCGTTCGTTCGATCCGGCACGGCTTAAGGCCTATCTCAACCGTAATTATTGCGCGCCGGATATGGTCGTGGGCGCAGCTGGCGCCGTCGAACATGCCGCTGTCGTTGCTGAAGTCGAGAAGCGCTTTGCGAGTTTTTCTAAAGGCACGGCGCCGCAGCCGGAGCCAGCGAAATTTGGCGGCGGCACCCACATCGAGTCGCGCGACCTCGAGCAGGTTCATGTCGCGTTCGCGTTGCAAGGCGTGCCAGTGCGTGACGAGCAGCTCTACAGTCTCCAGGTCTTCACTAATGTGTTGGGTGGCGGAATGTCGTCGCGGCTTTTTCAGGAAGTGCGGGAGAAGAGAGGTCTTTGCTATTCGATCTACGCTTTCCATATGCCGTATAGCGACACTGGCATGTTTGGACTCTACGCTGGCACCGACGCCGCTGACGCCCCGGAATTAATGCGTGTCGCGATCGACGAGATTGCGGGGGCGACCGAAACCATCAATGAAAGCGAGATCGCGAAATCCAAGGCACAGATGAAGGCCGGGCTGTTGATGGCGCTGGAAAGCTCAGGCGCGCGCGCCGAACAGTTGGCGCGCCAGATGCTGATCTTCGGCCGCCCGATTCCGCTCGAAGAAATCGTCGCCAAAGTCGAAGCCGTCACCGTTGAAAGCGCCCGCGCCGCCGGACGTGCTCTGATCCGCCGGGGCAAGCCGGCCATCGCGGCGCTTGGCCCGGGGACCGGCCTTGAAAGCACGGCAGCAATCGCGGAAAGTCTGATGCGCCGGGCGGCGTGACCGCGCCATCGGGGAATACTGGCCGATCGCATGGCGTTTTTCCGCAGCGTTACTCTCAATGAACCAATTCCCGCCATCACCGGTGACGGAGTTTATTTGCGTGCGCCGCAAATGGCCGATTTTTCCGAATGGGCTTCTTTGCGCGAGCGCAGCCGCGCCTTCTTGACTCCTTGGGAACCGATCTGGCCTTCCGACGATCTTTCGCGGGGGGCGTTCCGCCGCCGGATCAAGCGTTACGTTGAGGATCAGCGCAGCGATCAGGCTTACGCCTTCTTGATCTTCCGGTCCGGCGATAACGCGCTGCTCGGCGGATTAACCCTGGCCAATCTTCGGCGCGGCGTCGCGCAGGCTGCCAGCATCGGCTACTGGGTTGGGGAGCCGTTCGCCCGCCGCGGCTACATGAGCGCGGCGGTGCGCGCTCTTATCCCTTTTTCGTTCGGCTCGTTGCGGTTGCATCGGCTCGAGGCCGCCTGCATTCCAGATAATGCCGCCTCGATTGCGCTTCTCGAGAAGACGGGTTTCCGCCGCGAAGGCTATGCGCGGGAATATCTCTGCATTAACGGGGTCTGGGCCGACCATCTGCTCTACGCACGGCTCAAGAACGATCCCCTCTGACAGCCTTGGGTTTGCCACGCTTGGATTGCTATAACGGCGCAATAGCGGGGAAATAGAAACGTCTATGCACAAGGATGGTTTGCGCAAGTTTGCGTTTGCAGGAATAGGGCCGCTCGTATTCGCGCTCACGCTTGGCGGCTGTTCAACGCCCAGCTTCGATCTGTTTGGCTCGAAGTCGTCGGCTTCCACCGACTCGACTACCCAAGCGGGCATCGTCAAGGATGACGACGTCGAGTGTCCGGACATCACGATCCGTAGCGGCGCCGCGACTCTCACCATCACCGGCAAGGCTACGCCGAGCGAAGGTAGCACCGGGGCGATGGATCTGCGGTATCAGGGCAGCATCGTGCGGACCGCGCGTGAGTGCCATGTGCGCGGCACCGACATGACGATGAAGATTGGCATTGAAGGGCGGATCGTTCTCGGGCCGCTTGGCGGTCCGGGGCAACTTGAAGTGCCGCTGCGATATGCCGTCGTGCAGGAAGGACCTTCCCCCAAGACGGTCATGTCGAAGCTGGCGCGAATTCCCGTAACGGTTAATCCGGGCGAGAACTATGCCAACTTCACGCATGTCGACCAGGACGTCGTGTTTCCGTTGCCACGTCCTCTCGGGTTGATCGACGCCTATGTCGTATATATCGGGTTCGATCCAAATGCCGGGCCGGTCGAGAAGCCAAAGCCTGCCGCAAAGCCGAAGAAAAAGCGTTAGCTACCAGCCACGAAGCTCGAGGACGGCGCCTTTGAGAGCGCGAAGATCCGCGATCACCATGCGCGCACCGGCGGCACGCAACTGATCGCTGAGATTGCCGGCAGCATGCCGGCCACCGACGAATCCGATAACCGACATTCCGGCGGCGACACCCGCTGTGACGCCGACGGTCGAGTCCTCGACCACAATGCAGTCGCGCGGATTCACCTTCATCCTCGATGCCGCGTGCAGGAACAGATCGGGCGATGGCTTGCCGCGCACTACGTCGCCCGCCGAAAACAGATACGGCTCGAAGAATCGGATCAAGTCGGTGCATTCGAGGCTAACCCGGATGCGGTCGATCGAGGACGACGAGGCAACGCATTTCGGCCCACGTAGCCAAGTCAGGGCGTAGGCCGCGTGCGGCGTCGGCCGCAGTTCCTGGCGGAAGCGGCGCAATGTGGCGCCCGTGACCGTCGCGGCAAAATTCGGCGGTAGCTTGCGTCCAGCGGCAAGCTCGACTTCGGCGAACATGTCGGCAGGGCGGCGGCCAGTGAAATAGCGGGCCACCACTTCAGGCGTCAGGTTGAAGCCGGCGCGCATGAATTCCTGCGAGACAATGGCCGTCGCCAATTGCTCGCTCTCCACAAGCACGCCGTTGCAGTCGAAAATGACCAAGCGCGGTCCCCAGGCCCCCAACACCCCGGAACGCGGCTACCAACTCAACAATGCCGACGAATCAGTTGCGTGAAGGATAAAGCGGGCGCCGTGGCTGGCAAATCCGGCTTTCGGAACGGCGTGTGAACTGTGGGGGTAGCGGGGCGAAAAGCCGCGGAATTGGGCGAGAAAGCAAGCGTCTAGTTCAGCTTCTTGCTGACGTCTTCGATGCCTTTGGCGATCAGTTCGGCCGCCAGTGTGCCCCTGGTCTGTTCGGCGAGCATCTTCTCTGCGGCCGCTACTGCCGCTTCGGCGGCTGCGGCGCGGACATCGGCGACGGCCTGGGCCTCGGCATGCGCGATCTTGGTTTCGGCCATCTTGGTGCGTCGCGCGACGAATTCCTCTGCCTTGGCTTTGGATTCCGCCGCCATGCGTTCGGCGTCCGCCCTGGCGCCGGCAATGATCGCCTGGGCCTCGCTCTCGGCATCCTGGCGCTTCTTTTGGTATTCGGCGAGCAGCGCCATCGCCTCGACCTTGAGCTTAGTGGCTTCATCGAGCTCGGCTTTGATGCGGTCCGCCCGCGCGTCGAGCGATTTGGTCATTGTCTTATGAACGCCCAGATACGCCAGGCCGAAAACGAAGAACACGAAGGCGATCGCGACCCAGGTTTCAGGCTCGTGTAGGTCGAAGAAATGCTCCACGGTCGCGATCCTCTCAGCGTTTGAGCGCGTCGGCGACGGCGGAGGCAACCGATTGCTCGGATGGCGCCTTACCTGTCAGCCGCTCGACAATCGCGGCGGCGGCGCTTTGCGCGATCGAGGCGACGTTCGACATCGCGGCGGTCTTCGTGGCGACAATGGTCTTTTCCGCCTCGGCCAGCTTGGCGTTGAGCCGCTCTTCCAGCGCCTTGTTGTTTTGAGCAGCTTCGGCAGCCTGCTTGTCGCGCGTCTCGTTGGCGATCGCCTGAGCTCGATTACGGGCGTCAGCTAGCGCCTTCTCGTAAGCCGCGACGGCGGCGTCCGACTGCTGCTTGAGCCCTTCGGCTTCGGCAAGATCGCCCTCGATACGTTTCTGGCGCGCATCGATGATCGCGCCAATCCGGGGCAGCGCGACCTTCGCCATCATCACGTAGAGAAAGACGAAGGTGAGAACCAACCACGTCAGCTGCGAGGCGAACGTCTGCGAGTTGAAAGGAGGAAACGGCTCCTTGTGACCAGCAGGCTGCTCAGTATGTGCCGTGGTGGTGGCCATCGCGATCGACCGTTCTCTCGATTAGAGCGCGAACAACAGCAGCAGCGCGATCAGCAGCGAGAAGATTCCGAGTGCTTCGGTCACGGCGAACCCGAAGATCAGGTTGCCGAATTGGCCCTGCGCGGCCGACGGATTGCGCAGCGCGGCGGCGAGATAGTGGCCGAAAATCGCGCCGACGCCGACGCCGGCGCCGCCCATGCCGATGCAGGCAATGCCGGCACCGATATACTTAGCTGCTACTGGATCCATAACGAACTCCTCTCGATTTATCTTGTTGCGTTGCCTGTGGGCCTAGTGACCCGGATGGATAGCGTCGTTGAGATAGATGCAGGTGAGAATCGCAAACACATAAGCCTGAAGGAATGCCACCAGCAGCTCGAGCGCGGTCAGCGCGATGACCAGCGCTAACGGCAGCGTGGCGCCGGCCATGCCGATGATTCCGGCCGAGCCAAGCAGCGTGATAAAGCCTGCGAACACTTTGAGTGTTATGTGGCCCGCAAGCATGTTCGCGAATAGACGCACGCTGTGCGAAATGGGCCGCGACAAGAACGACAAGACTTCGATGAAGACGATGAGCGGCAGGATGTAGATCGGGATGCCCTTCGGCACGAATAGGTTGAAGAAGTGCAACCCGTTCTTCCAGAAACCGTAGAACAGGACCGTGAGAAATACCGTGAGCGCCAACGCGGCAGTGACGATGATGTGGGACGTGACGGTGAAGGTATACGGAATAAGTCCGACCAGATTCGTTACCAGAATGAACATGA
>JAFAQJ010000152.1 GCA_019246455.1 Pseudolabrys sp. | reverse complement strand
TCGAGCGCGGCTATCTGGCCTTCGTCTGGGGCGTCCCGGACCGGCCCAAAGGTACGGTCGACGTCCCACTCGACCGCCATCCGCATGCCCGAGACAAGCAGGCGGTGCGCGAGAGCGGCCGGGAGGCCATCACTCACTGGCAAGTGTTGGAGCGCTACGTAGGAAAGGATGGAAAGCCGGTCGCGGCGCTGCTCGAGTGTCGGCTCGAAACCGGGCGAACCCATCAAATCCGGGTCCACATGGCGCACATCAACCACCCACTGCTGGGCGACGACGTCTACGGCCCCGGCTTCAAGACCAAGGCGGCCTTGCTGGCGCCGGAGGCGCAGGCGGCACTGGCGGGTCTTGAACGACAGGCCCTCCATGCCTACCTGCTGGTCGTTGAGCACCCCACAACTGGACAAACGCTGGAGTTCCGATCGGAACTGCCGGGCGATCTTGCGCTTCTACACAGAGCGCTTGCGCAGCCCGGTGGTCCACGTGCGTCCAAAGCATAATCAATTCAATGGTTTACCTCCGACCGCCACAGCGGTGGAGGGTCAAGTAAACGTGACGCGGGACTGTCGATCCCGTGCTATGTTGCATCTGCGAAAACATAGCCGTCGGCTCGGGGAGCGGCGGCGACAACAGCCCGCCGATATTCGGGGGCACTTAGGAGGGCGCTGACATGGCCCGTGCTGCGACGTTGCCGGTCTTCAAGGTTGAGTCCGGCCTCAGCCATTATCTCGACGAAATTCGGCGGTTCCCGATGCTGGAGCCGCAGCAGGAATACATGCTGGCGAAGCGCTGGCGTGAGCACGGCGACAGCAAAGCCGCGCACCAACTCGTCACCAGTCACTTGCGGCTCGTCGCCAAGATCGCGATGGGTTACCGCGGCTACGGCCTGCCGATCGGCGAAGTGATTTCCGAAGGCAATGTCGGCCTCATGCAGGCGGTCAAGCGCTTCGAGCCCGAAAAAGGCTTTCGGCTGGCGACTTATGCGATGTGGTGGATCCGCGCCGCGATCCAGGAATACATCCTGCGCTCGTGGTCGCTGGTGAAGATGGGTACCACCGCGAACCAGAAGAAATTGTTCTTCAATCTGCGCAAGGCCAAGAGCCGCATCTCGGCACTCGAGGACGGCGACCTGCGTCCCGATCAGGTGCAGGTGATCGCCAAGCGTCTCGGCGTCACCGAGAAGGACGTCGTCGACATGAATCGCCGCCTCGGCGGCGATGCCTCGCTTAACGCGCCTATCCGCGACGACGGCGATGCCGGCGAATGGCAGGATTGGCTGGCGGACGACTCGCCGAGCCAAGAACGGGTCATGGAGGAGAACGAGCAGTTCGACAACCGCCGCAAGGCATTGACGCAAGCGCTCGACGTCCTCAACGACCGCGAGCGGCGTATCTTCGAGGCGCGCCGGCTGGCGGATGATCCCATCACGCTCGAAGAGCTCGCCGAAGAGTTCGGCGTATCGCGCGAGCGCGTGCGCCAGATCGAGGTCCGTGCCTTCGAGAAGGTGCAGAAGGCGGTCACGGCTGGCGTCGCCAAGATGGAACAGCCGGAAGCCGAGCGGGCCGCGGTGTCTTGAGACGTCGCGTTCGAATCCGAACATAAACGACGGCGCTGCAGCGCCGCCGTTTTGCTAGGGGCGGAACGTCGGCATGTCGACGCGCGTTGCCCCGCATGACGATACGGCTTTCCCATCTGGTCGTTGCGCACGCTGCCGCCGGCGGTTTCCTCGGAATGGGCGGCGGCGCAGCGATATCGCTATCGCCCGGACTTGAGATCGCAGACAGCCTGGTGGTCGCCGCGGCCTTGAGCGTAACGACCGCGGTCGGCGCGGCGATCACCGCTTTCATCCTGCTCAGCATCGAGCGCGATGCCGACGCAAAAGACGGTGGGAATGCCTGCCACCTCAAGCCTTGTCCGCTATCGGTGAAAGCGATCAGCCGGCGGTGATGCCGAGTTCGGCGACGAGACGCTTGTATTTTTCGCTGTCCGCGCTGGCGAGCTTGCCGAGCTGATCGGGC
>JAFAQJ010000136.1 GCA_019246455.1 Pseudolabrys sp. | reverse complement strand
TTCACGAAGCGGTAGCCGGTCGCCGACCAGACCAGGATTTCGCTTTCCTGGTTATCGAGGATGTACTCGCCTTTGTCGGTCTTGACCGTAAGGACGGCGTGGCCTTCGCCCTTCTTATCCCGCACGACCGTGATCAGCAGCGCCTCACGCGGCCATCCAGCCTTCATGAGCATCTTGCGCTTGAGCAGGACGTAATCCTCACAGTCGCCGTAGCCGTCATCCGGGTAATCCCACTGCTCAACGACACCCCAGTGCTCGAGGTCGGTCATCGGCTTGATGTTGTCGTTGACCCAGGCGTTGACGCGCACAAGGTCGGTCCACGCTTTCGGCGACAGCACGACATCGCGCGGCACCGAAGGTCTGGTGTCGCATTCGCCTTTGTAGCGCCCGCAGAAATCGACCCAGCCGATCGGAGCGCGTGTGGTTTCGCCGACCGATACAAAGAGCGCCTTCTCGCTGGCGGCAGTCGCTGGCGTCACCAGCACCGCGGCGCTGATGAAGGCAATAACGCAGGCAGAATCCAGTATTCGTTTGAACGTCCCAGCCATTTGTGGCCCCATCCCCTGTTATGGGGCCACGTTTCGCATAAAGATTTTTCAGCGCCGCTAAGTAGCGAAAGTCATTTTGAAGAGAAACCAAGTAAAGATTTCATCGAATACTATGAAGTATTGAATCTGTATTTATTAAAATCTTATCTAATACAATTCATTTCAAATTTTATCTATTAAGACCTTGCCGCCCGTTCCGCATGAAGTTTGGCGTCTATTTTGAACACGAATTAACCGTGCGCACCCAGCGCTGCAGACGAAAAAAAGCCGCGACTAAGCGCGGCTCTCAATCGGTGGGACGTTGTTTTGGCGCGCGGCGGCGTTTACCCGCCAGTGACGTTGTCTTCCAGAAAGTCCGGATGTTGCAGCCGCGTGAACTCGACGGCGAAGCCGCCCTCGATATGGCGCACCACGCGGCCCTGGGTCTTCCCGATCATGACCATGGCGCCGACCTCCGGCCGCTGGTCCTGCGGGATGCTGATCGCCGCGCCAGATTGAGACAAATCGATCACGCGGCAAGCCACATTGACGCCGTTCGGCAAGATAAGGCGCGCCGTGGGATTGCGCGGCACGAAGCGACCGTGGCGACGGTCTTCTGGCAGATTGAGGATGTGGCGATTGGCGAGCCAGGTGAGCTGCGCCGCGAGCTTATCGCGTTTGCGCAACGTCGCGCTGATGCTCATCGCAAAGCCATTGTTGAAGGTGCGCGCAATCACGCCTTCGAGGCGACCCAGGTGATCAACGTAGGCAATTACGCGCTCGCCTGGCTCGCCCTGAATCGGCGCGATCGCGGCCATGCCGCCGGGCGACATGTTGATGACCTGACACGGGTATTCCTGCCGATCCGCCAGCATATAGCGCCCAAGCAGGTTGACCTTGACGCGCTGGTGGCGCCGGCGTTCTTCCGCCAGCGGCAAAAACTTGGGTTTTATCGCGGGTACTGCCATTTCGGCCGTGCGACCTTGCAATCGGCACGAGCCTATGCCGCCAGCGTTAATCGATCGTTAGCCAGCCTTCTCACTAGGCGAAGAAGGGCGGCCGCCCTGGTAAATGCGCAGGCCGCGACGAATGGTGACACCCTGACCGCCGGTCATGAATCGGCGGCCCCCCAATTCGTCGATCACCGGCCCGACATGGCGCAGTTGGCCTAGCTCCAGGCGCTCGATGGCCTTGGATCCGAGCCAGAACGGCGGGGTGGTGACGGGGGTCAACACACCGAGCGCCCGTACCCGGGCGTGGCCTTGGTGGGCTAGGGGCAATATCAGCAGTTCGAGGTCGGCCGTCGCCCCATCCGCCGCATGGCCGATAAGGCCGGCGACAGTGCCGGTATGTTCCTCGGTCGCCGCGTTAAGCAAATCCTGCATCAGGCGGCGGCTCGGTTCGTCCCACAGGGCGGTGAAGGATTCACCTTTGAGCTCGCGGGTGAATAGGGCGCAAACTCGCGTCCCGGCGAGGCGGAAGCGGTGCTCGTCGACGAAGTCGACAGCGAGGATGAATACGTCGCCCAGCGCGTGCCGGATCGCCGCTGGATCGATGTCCCCCCGCTCGGGTGCCGGTCGGCCGTCACGCTGTCGATCCCAATGAGCGAAAACATCGCGCGTCGATGAGTGCCGCATGTCGCCACCTGTTCCGCGGCGGGACGGACGGCGCACGATCTTGTCCCCGAACGGGACAAAACCTGGCACCTTTCGCCGTGGTGCTCTCGATTGAGCAGGGGACATGCCGGACGAGCGCTGCCAGCGACGGAAGGGCTGCGCATCGCGTGTTAGTGTTAAAAGGGCGCAAGCCCCTGCTTTCTTTTTTTCATGAGTACCTTGCGCGTTGCGGCGGGGACCGCCTTATTGGCGTTTTCGGAACCGCCCCGTCGTGCACCGCGAACCCATCTTCAATATCCCCGCCGTCATCGTCGGATTGATTGCCGTGATGGCGGCGATCTATTTCATCGACGCTTATCTGTTGAGCGAGAAGCAGCACGCCGAATTTATGGCGTTGTTTGCGTTCGTCCCGGATCGTTACGAGACTGGCGTCATCGGCAACCAGTGGCCCGGCGGTGTCGGTGCCGAAATCTGGACATTCGTGACTTACGCATTTCTGCATGCCAACGCGCCGCATCTCATCGCCAACGTCGTCTGGTTATTGCCGTTTGGAAGCGCGGTGGCCCGGCGGTTTGGGGCGGTCCGATTTCTGTTGTTCTTTGCGCTGACGGCAGCGGCAGGTGCATTGGCGCAATTTGCGATGGTTGCCGGCCAGAAATTTGCCCTGGTCGGAGCTTCGGCCGCGATCTCCGGCACGATGGCGGCAGCCATGCGCTTTGCTTTTCAGCGCGGCGGGCCGCTGAGCTTCTGGCGGGGCGGCGAGGACGAGTCGTACCGGGTCACCGCGCTGCCGTTGTCGGGAATCCTGAGCGACAGACGCGTCCTTCTTTTCTTGTTCGTCTGGTTCGGCCTCAACTTTCTATTTGGCGCCGGCGCGGTATCGCTCAACGAATCTGATCAACCCGTGGCGTGGCAGGCGCATGTCGGCGGCTTTCTCGCCGGGTTGTTGCTGTTCGGTCTTTTCGATCCGCCTCCGCAGAAATCGCTGCCGCCAACTACTGCCGCGCCGCAGCAATAGCGCGTTCGCGACTTGACGGAACCGGTTCCGTGGGAGGACGGTTGTCCCGACCCGGGAACGGGTTTTGCCCTCCGGGTGAGGGAGGTTGCCCATGACGGTAACGTCGATTTTGGCCGCCAAAGGCCGCAACGTCGAAAGCATCGAGCCGACCGCGACGCTGACGAACGCGGTGAAACGGCTGACCGAAAAGAAGATCGGCGCACTTATTGTGCGCGGTTCCGGTGGCCGGCTCGCCGGCATTATTTCAGAGCGCGATATCGTGCGTGCGCTTGCAGCGCGCGGCGCATCGGCTCTCGATGAGCCAGTCGGTCAGTCGATGACACGTGAAGTCGTCACCTGTGGCGTGAATGACGAGATCGCTTCGCTCATGGAGCGCATGACGCGCGGCAAATTCCGTCACATGCCGGTCATCACGAAAGACGAATTGGCCGGCGTCATCTCGATCGGCGACGTGGTCAAGGACCGGCTCCAAGCGATGGAGCAAGAAACCGAGGCGATGCGGGATTACATCCGCAGCGCGTGACGCTCAGGCGCCGCTTGCCGCCGGGGCTTGCGACAACATCGCGACAGCCTCGTGAACCTGATCGATCCCTCGCTGGGCCGTCTCGGTGCCGATGGCGATGGCGTCGCCGGCGCGCTGGAAATCGAACCAGCCGACCGAGCCGAGCTTGGGCGACAACAAAACGTCGGGCGGATCGCCGGCAAGGCGAGCGCGCGTGATGCGGTCCTGCATGACGTTAAATGCTTCGACCATGACGGTCGGGATGCCCGGCCGGTCACGGCTGCCGAGCAACGAACGCAACGACGCTTTGCCGGTGAACAACCCAGTCAAGCCCGGATTTTCCGTCATCGCTTGCGCGACATCGCTGTCGTCCGTGCCGTGATCGGCGATGATGGTGCCGCGGCCGAACAGATCCGAATTGAGATTGACGGCAATCACCACCCGCGCGCCCAACGCCCGCGCCGCCGAAACCGGCACTGGATTGACCAAGGCGCCATCCACGAGCCAGCGTCCGCCAATTTTTACCGGTGGGAATATTCCCGGCAGTGCGTAAGACGCACGCAGCGCATCGGTGAGCCGCCCGCGCGTCAGCCAGATTTCGTGGCCAGTATTGAATTCGGTCGCGATCGCGGCAAAGCGCAGCGGCAACTGTTCTATGCGGGTCTCGGCGAGATTGGCGGTCAAATCCGCGCCGAGCTGATTGCCACGGATCAGTCCCGAGCCGGAAAAGTTGATATCGATGTAGGCCAGAATATTACGTAGGGTGAGCTTGCGGCACCACGTCTCGAGTGTGTCGAGACGGCCGGCCGCGTAACACCCGCCAACCACCGCGCCGATCGAAGTGCCGACGATGACGTCAGGCACGATGCCATGCTCGATGAGCACCCGCAGAATACCGATATGCGCGAAACCGCGCGCCGCTCCGCCGCCAAGCGCCAGACCGATGCTTGGCTTTGTATTTGGCTTGGTCGGCGTCGGTTCTGCCTCGACCGCGCGGTCGCCATTGTGGGAACGCGAAAATAAACCTTCGAACACCAACTTCTCCCGTGCCGCGTTGGTCGGCTTTTGCCCACCCGCCGGACGACGGAGTGGCTTGCGTCTGTGACGGAATGGTGACGCAAAACATGCGCCAGAGCACCTGTTTTGTTGGCGAATGCTTTACGAGGTCGGCCGAGTCATCCGGAACATGCGTTCGACCACCGCATATTCGTCATAGCCGCAGCGGGCAATCGGCTTCATCGCGGCGGTATCGAGCCGTCCATCTTTCACGAAGCGATCGTCGACATGAACCCCGATCACCTGACCGATCACGGTATGGCCGTCGAGCGGCTTGCCATTGAGGTCCTTGAGCGCGATGACCTGAAGCAGCTTGCATTCGAGTGCCGCGGGTGAAGCCGAGACACGCGGCGGCTTGACCAGCTTCGAAGGCGCCGGCGTGAGCCCGGCGCGCTCCATCTCATTGACGCCGTAGGGCAATGGCGCCGACGTCGCGTTCATGGCGTCGCGCAGATCCCAAGTTGCGAGATTACAAACGAATTCGCCGGTCTCTTCGATGTTGCGCACCGAATCCTTGTAACCCTCGCTCGAAAACATCACGAGATTGGGGCGGCTCAAGACACCATTGAAATACGAATAAGGGGCGAGGTTGATCGTTCCCATGGCGCTGATGGACGTAATCCATCCGATCGGACGCGGCGCGACGATCGCCTTAAATGGATCATGCGGCAGCGTGCGACTGTTGTCGCGCGTGTCGTAAAACATCCTCAGCCCCCGTATCGACGCGCGATGTTCGAGAGCTTCGGACGATCGCGATCCTGCGGCGGCTGCGAAGGCCGGCCGATGTGGACGAAGCCGGCGATTTTTTCATGCGAGGCGAGGCCGAGTGCATCGAGCACGGCGCGATCGTAGGCGTACCATTCGGTCAACCAACTTGCGGCATAACCCATCGCATGCGCCGCCGTGACCAGATTCATCGCCGCTGCGCCGGCCGATAAAGTCTGCTCCCACTCCGGAATCTTAACGTGTGGCGCCGCGCGCGAGACAACGGCAATGACGAGCGGGGCGCGGGCAAGCCGGTTGCTCTCGAACTCGATTTGCTCGGCGGTCGCTTGCGGATTGTTACTGCGGAAGATTTTGGAGATTGCTTCTCCTGCCCGCAAGCGATCCTCGCCCCCGAATATAATGAATCGCCACGGCGTGAGCTTGCCGTGATCGGGCACACGCGAAGCAATCGTCAAAAGCATTTCGATTTGTGCGGAAGTCGGTCCCGGTCCGGAAAGCTCGATCGGTTTCACCGACCGCCGGGTCTTGAGCAGTTCTAAAGCGTCAATCATTCATTCCTCTTGAAAATCCGCATGTAGCATACCGCGCCTGTGTGGCGGCAAAGAGCTTGCTGTCGGATCTGGCTTGAATTCGCCGCGATTTGGGCTGACAAAACCGCGTCATGAGATGGACGGTCAGCGAGGTCTGCCGGGCGATTCGTGTCGCTGCAATCGGTGCGGCGCTGGCGTGGCCGCTTGCCCAACCTACGCTGGCGCAGACACCATCGTCCTCCTTGTTTTCGACGGCGCCGACCAACCAGACGCCCTTGATCCTGCCGGCGACGCCAGTAGCTCCACAGCCGCCGCCAATGGTTCAGCCCGGGCAGGCTGCGCTCGAGCTCAGCGCCCGCTTCGGGCAGGATGTCGGTCCCATCACCGGCGGCCTGACCTGGCGCGTCTATGCCGCCAAGCCTGATCCGGGCGGCGCGTTTCGGCTCCTCAAAGAAGACAAGTCGCCATCGCCGACGCTCGTCCTGCCATCAGGCTCCTACCTCGTTTACGTCGGCTTCGGGTTAGCCAATACCGTCAAACCTGTCACCTTGCGGGGCGAGACCCTGCGCGAGACGTTCGATCTGCCCGCCGGCGGGTTGCGGTTGAAAGGGCAGGTCGGCGACGCGTCTATTCCGGCGGGCCAGATTTCCTTTGACGTCTACAAAGGCAGCCAATTCGAGCCCGGCGACAGGCGTCCGATCGCGGAACGAGTTCTCACCAGCGACGTTATCATGGTTCCTGAGGGCACGTATTACATCGTTTCCAATTACGGCGACGCCAATTCAACTGTGCGATCGGACATCCGCGTGCAAGCCGGAAAACTCACCGACATCACCGTTACCCATCGCGCTGCGGCGATCACCCTCAAGCTCGTTGCAGAAAAGGGTGGCGAGGCGTTGGCGAATACCGCGTGGTCGGTGCTCACGCCTGGCGGCGACGTCATCAAAGAATCGATTGGTGCCTTCCCTCGCGTCATCCTTGCCGAAGGCGAATACCGCGCCATCGCTCGCAACGAGGGCAAGGTCTACGAGCGCGAGTTCAAGGTTATCAATGGCGTCGACGGAGATATCGAGGTGTTTTCGCGCTGACAGAGCGTCGTTCCGGAGGACTTTCATTTCTTCATGACGGATCGCATTATGATGCAACTCGCCTCCGACGACATCGTTCTGGAAAGCTTCGCGGCTCTCGATCCCGGCACCGTCGCGCTGCTGCTCGACGTCGACGGGACCATCGTCGACATCGGGCCGACACCTTCGCAAGTCCATGTCCCGGACAATTTGTGCCAGTCGCTTGAGCGGCTCGCGCGGCTGACGAACGGCGCCGTCGCTCTCGTTAGCGGCCGCTTGATTTCCGATCTCGATCGAATGTTCTCGCCGCTCGCTCTTGCGGCCGTGGGCGCCCACGGTGCGGAGTTGCGGGTGGGGGATGCGACCGTTGCCCGGCGTTTCGAGGTCCTGCCGTCACCGATGCGCGCGCGGCTGCGCGAGGCGGCACGGCCCGGCGTCCTAGTGGAAGACAAAGGTTATTCCGTGGCGCTGCATTTCCGTGGCGCGCCGGAGCGCGAGGCGGGGCTGCGTGAACTCACCGCCGCGGTGTGCCGCGATTTTCCAGACGAGGCCGTCGATTTCCTGCCAGGCAAGGCCGTGATCGAAGTGCGCCGCGCGGAGGTCAACAAGGGCGAGGGCGTGCTCGCCTTGATGGCTCACGCGCCGTTTCGCGGGCGGATGCCGGTGTTCATCGGCGACGATGTGACGGACGAAGCTGTGTTTGCCGCGCTGCCGCAAATCGGCGGTCGCGGCTATTCGGTCAGCCGCAAATTTTCCGGCGCGGCCGGCATGTTTCATTCGCCACAACACGTGCGAGATGCACTGGCGCGGCTCGCATCGACTGGCGGGGGCGACCGATGACCAAACCCATCACCGGTGCAATGGGAACGCTCACGCCGACCGCCAAGACCGACTACGGACTGGATCTTGCAGTGATCGGCAATGGCCGTACCGCCGCGCTGCTCGAGCCGTGCGGCCGGATCGTGTGGTGGTGTCTGCCGCGCTACGACGGCGATCCGGTATTTTGCCGCCTGTTGGCCGGCAATGAAGAGAAGGGTTTTACCGACGTCGTCCTCGATAATCTGGCGGAGGCAAAGTCGAGCTACATCCGCAATACCGCGGTGGTGGTCACTGAGCTTACCG
>JAFAQJ010000126.1 GCA_019246455.1 Pseudolabrys sp. | reverse complement strand
GCCTTCCTGAGCCTTGGTCATGAAGGTAGGGCCTCAAAACCCGGCGTCCCGTGTTCCCGCCTTCTGAGCATTCGAGCCTTTCCCGAAGGGCTCGAGGGGCTAGGCGCCAGGGTCAGCGACATTGGGACCATAGGAAAGGCTTTTCATGCCGCTCTACGAACACGTCTATCTCGCGCGCCAGGATCTGAGCGCGCAGCAGGTCGAGGAATTGACCGCGCAATTGACCTCCGTCGTCGAACAGATGGGCGGCAAGGTCGCCAAGAACGAATACTGGGGCATCAAGTCCCTCACCTATCGCATCAAGAAGAACCGCAAGGCGCACATGACCTTGTTCAATCTCGATGCGCCGCCGGCAGCGATCAACGAGATCGAGCGCCAGGAGCGTCTCAACGAAGACGTGCTGCGCTATCTTACCGTGCGCGTTGAAGGGCTCGAGGAAGGTCCCTCGGCGATGATGCGTAAATCCGATCGCGACCGCGATGATCGCGGTGACCGCGGTGATCGCGGCGGACGTTTCCGCGACGACGATCGTCCGCGCCGGCCGCGCGAGGGCGAAGGCGAAGAAGCAGCGGCGGCGGTGGAGGAATAACCATGGCATTTGGATCCCAAGGCGGCCAACGCCGCCCATTCTTCCGCCGGCGCAAGACCTGCCCGTTCTCCGGCGCCAACGCGCCGAAGATCGACTACAAGGACGTCAAGCTCCTGCAGCGTTACGTGTCGGAGCGCGGCAAGATCGTGCCGAGCCGCATCACCGCGGTGTCGGCGAAGAAGCAGCGCGAGCTGGCGCAGGCGGTCAAACGCTCGCGCTTCCTCGGATTGCTGCCCTACGTGATTAAGTAACGTCGCGCATCATCCCGAAAAGGATACGTTTTCGGATCAGATGACGCGCTAAGTAAAACGCGGTTGGTCGGGACACCGGCGAACCGATGGTTGGGGTGGAATTCCTCCACCCCTAACCGCTCGAAAGGAGCGGGACAGCTCGTGATGATACAGATCGCACTCATAGGCCTTGGCGCCGGCGCGGCCGCGGCGTTGCTGTTCGCCTCGATCGCGTCCGGCTCGCTGTTGTCCGTCATCCTGTTCTATCTGGCGCCGCTGCCGATCATGATCGCGGCAATCGGCTGGGCGCATTGGGCCGGATTGGTTGCCGCGCTCGGTGCCGCGGTCACACTCGGCACGATCTTCGGCGGCGTGTTTCTGCTCGGCTTTCTCACCAGTGCCGGCCTGCCGGCCTGGTGGTTGAGCTATCTCGCGATGCTCTCGCGCTCCTCAAGCGACAACACGGCGGACATCGAATGGTACCCGCCGGGCCGCCTCGCGGTCTGGGCTGCCGCGCTGGCCGCATCCTTTGTCGGGATGGCGATCCTCACTTTCGGCACCGACTACGAGGCCTTCCGCACCGGCCTCGCCGCGACCGTCGAGCGCTTCATCGCGCTGCAGAGTTCGGACGGCTCGCTGGTACCGGGCGAATCCCACAAACAGTTCACCGATCTCTTGGTCGCCGCGATTCCGCCGACCGCCGCCTCGGTCACGACTATCACGCTGATCGTCAATCTCGGTCTCGCCGCGCGCATCGTCAAATTCTCCGGCCTGCTGCACCGCCCGTGGCCCGATCTCACCGCGATGACGTTCCCGCTGCTCGCCGCCATCGCGCTCGCGATCGCGGCCGTGGCGAGCTTCTTCGGCGGCCTTGTGGGCGTGATCGCCAGCGCCATCACCGCGGCGCTGCTGATGGCCTTCGGCGTGCTCGGCTTTGCCGTTCTGCACACGCTCACGCGCGGCATCAATGCGCGGCCTTTCGTCCTTGGCGCGGCCTACGGCGCCGTCATCGTGTTCGGCTGGCCGATCCTGGCTTTGTGTCTGCTCGGCCTGGCTGAAACCGCTTTCCGCGTCCGCGCACGGCTGGCTCCCAAGGCAAGTCCGCCGGCGCCTCACTGAGTTTTCGTTTCAACTTCTAAACGATCAAGGAGACCAAAATGGAAGTCATTCTGCTCGAACGCATCGGCCGGCTCGGCCAGATGGGCGATACCGTCAAGGTCAAGGACGGCTACGCACGCAATTTCCTGTTGCCGAACGGCAAGGCGCTGCGCGCGACCAAGGACAACAAGGCGCGCTTCGAAGAGATGCGCGCCGAGCTCGAGGCCAAGAACCTCGCCGCCAAGGGCGATGCCGGCAAGGCCGCCGGCAAGATTGAAGGCAAGACGCTCGTCGTGCTGCGTCAGGCTGCGGAATCCGGCCAGTTGTTCGGCTCGGTGACCCCGCGTGACATTGCCGGCCTGCTCTCGACCGGCGGCGTGACCATCAACCGCTCGCAGATCGTGCTCAATACGCCGATCAAGACAGTCGGCTCATTCAAGGTCCCGGTCGCGCTGCATCCCGAGGTCGAGGTAACGGTCACCGTCAACGTTGCGCGCAACGAAGACGAGGCGGAGCGCCTCACCCGCGGCGAAGACATCACCATGCGCCGCGAACAGACCGACGAGGAAGCCGAGAAAGAAGCGGCGCAGAAGGCGGGCGAAGCCTTGTTCGACCCGGAAGTGGCCGAGAAACGCCGCGGCGACGCTGACGGCGCGGAGACTTCGGCCGAAGCGGCTGCGCCGGCGGAGGGCGAAGCCAAGCCGGCGAAGGGAAAGGGAAAGAAGAAGGCAAAAGGCGAAACCGCTGAACCCGGCGCGCAATAGCGCGCCGGTCTTCGCCGCTTAGTCGGATTTGGCGTCGGCGGGCTTCGCGTCCGCCGGCTTCACTTCCACAGGCTTGGCCTCGACCGGCTTCGCTTCGGCCGGTTTCGTCTCGGCTGGTTTCGTCTCGGGCTTGCTCTCAGGCTTTGTTTCAGTCTTGGCCGCATCGGGTTTGGCCTCGGCGGGCTTTTTCTCTTCGCCGGGCTTCTTCTCATCGAGCTTGGTGGCGTCCGGCCTTTTGGCCTCACCTTTCGCTGAGGGTTTGCCCTTAGCCCGAGCATTCGCCGCGGCCGGCGCGTCCCCCGCCGCCTTGAGATAACCGGCGAGCGCAGCGGCCGATTCACGGCTCGACGTGTAATGCTCGCGCAGGAAGCTCTCAACGCCGAGAATGCCAGCCTTCGACGCGAGGCCCTGCGGGCTTTTATGGCATAGCTGACAGTCGGAGGTGAAAATCTGCGCCGCCGACTTGCCGGCATCGAGATTCTGCGGCCCATCCTGTGCCCACGCGGGCGCCACGCCCCCTGCCGCCACCGCGAAAACGAAAAAGCAACGCCCAAAGAAGGACATCGAAGCTCGACCTTTGTGTTTATGTGGCTTGTACGCCGACACCCGCGACTCTCATTGCATACTCTAATTCGGCGGAGTTGTGACCCTCCACCCAGCATTGCTGCACTGCCCGAATTTTGATTAAATATCGGGGTCCGAACGGTTTTTGACCCGCGACGTTATGCCTTGGGGCGCGGGTTAGGTGTAGCGGGTGTGGAGTGCGGGGGCGGCCGATGGACCGGTTGCTTCGATTTTTTCTGGGCAAGTTTATCCGGCGAGGCTCGCTCCGGCTGACGACCTCGCGTGGCACTGTTTTGACTTTTGGCGATGGTACCGGCAAGCCGGTCGCGATCCGTTTCGCCAATCGCGAAACCGAATGGGCGATCCTGCGCGATCCCGAGCTTAAATTTGGCGAAGCCTATATGGACGGCGGTCTTGTCGTCGAACGAGGCACGATCGCCGACGTGCTCGAAGTCGTCATGGGGCAGAACGGTGGCTCGTCACCGAAATGGAGCAAACTCCAGCACACGTTCCGCTTCCTGCGCCGCCGCGCCCAGCAGTTCAATCCGCGCAAGCGCGCGCAGAAGAATGTCGCCCATCACTATGATCTCGATGGCCGGCTCTATTCGCTATTCCTCGATGCCGACCGGCAATACAGCTGCGCCTACTTCGAAAATCCCGACGACTCCCTCGACGACGCCCAGCTCGCCAAGAAACGCCACCTCGCCGCGAAATTGATCGTGCCGCCGAACGCCCGCGTGCTCGATATCGGTTGCGGCTGGGGCGGACTCGGTCTCTATCTCGCGGACATGACCGGCGCGAAAGTCACCGGCGTCACGCTGTCGAAGGAGCAACATGCCGTCGCTAATGAGCGCGCGGCCGAGCGAGGCTTGAGCGACCGCGCCGAGTTCCGCCTCCAGGACTATCGCGACATCGACGAAAAATTCGACCGCATCGTTTCAGTCGGCATGTTCGAGCACGTCGGC